>JBEKVP010000360.1:0-3511 GCA_049513935.1 Steroidobacteraceae bacterium | reverse complement strand
GCGATGACGTCGGGATGATCGTAGGGCGGGATCAGCGTCGCGCCGCTGCCTGCGGCAAGCCGCTGCGCGATCTCCTCGCGATTCTCGCTGTAGCGGTCGTAGGTCACCACCCGGCCGCCGTAGCCGCGCGTTGCCTGCAGCTTGGCCGCGGGAGCGTCCTCCGGCATGACGATGGTGGCTGAGATCCCGAGGATGCGCGCCGCCAGTGCAACCGCCTGTGCATGATTGCCCGAGGAGAATGCGATCACGCCGCGCGCGCGGGCCGGCTCGTCGAGGCGCGACAGTGCGTTGAACGCGCCGCGGAACTTGAACGCGCCCATGCGCTGGAAGTTCTCGCACTTGAAGAACACGGAGGCGCCGAGCGACCGATCGACAGTACTCGAGGTCAGCACCGGCGTGCGATGGGCGTATCCCTCGAGGCGTCGGGCGGCGGCCTCGACTTCGCGGTAGTCCGGCAGGTTCACGCGCGGCCCGCCGGCGTCATGCGAGCGGCGATACGCCTATCAGCCAGCGGTGCGCCCAGCCGATGAAGAGTGCGTACACCAGAAGTCCCAGCACCACCGCGATGAGGTCATTGAAGGGGCCGGCGGGCGCGGTGCGCAGCGCTTGCACCGGACGGCGCTTCAGGGAGATTCGGTCGACCACGGCCCAGGCCAGGAATGCGCCGAAGAGCAGCACGTCCCCGAGCGTCCCGTTGGACAAGAGGTGCGCGAAGGCCCAGAACTTCACCGCGGCCAGCATCGGATGCTTCGTTGCCGTCTTGATCCTGCCGGGCAGATAGGCTGCGAAGATCAGCGGAAACACCGGCAGCATGAACAGAAACGTCACGTGCCGCAGGAGAGGCGGCGGCGTGTACAGCACGACCGGTGCATGGCGGGCGAGTCCGAAGCCGTAAACCAGCAGCACGAAGCCGGCGAGCGACACCAAGGCGTACAACCCTTTCCATCCGCCTTCGCCCAGGCGGGCGCGCGCTCGATCGCGGAACCGCGGCGCAGCGATGGCGATCGAGTGCGCTCCGAGAAACAACACGAGCCCGACTATGAGCAACACCATGAGGGTCGACCTCCGCTTCCTACGCCCTGGCCGCCGCGGCGCCCGCGATGCGCCGCGCTTGTTGGCGCAGTATGCCGCCAAATCCATGTGCGTCGAAGAAGGACTCGAGGCGGCGGGCATCGGGCGGCCGCGGCTTCAGGTCATCGGGCGTTGCGCAAAGCGGCACGTCGCACACGATCCCGGTCAGCCGTCGCGCGAGATAGGCGGCGTCCTTGTGCGCGAGGAGCTTCGCGGCGATGGCGGCGGCGCCGCGCAGCTTGAGCGCCGGAATCCGCTCGAGGTTCGCGTACAGCTCATCGAGCGATCCGAAACGAGCGAACAGCTCGGCCGCGGTCTTCTTGCCGATGCCCGGAACGCCTGGAATGTTGTCGACCGCATCGCCGGTGAGCGCCAGGAAGTCGGCGATGAGCTCGGGAGCCGCGCCGAAGCGCGCGCCGATCTCGTGATAGTGGTAGCGGGCCTTGCCGGTGTAGTCCCAGTACACGTCGCCGTCGCGCACCAGCTGCGAGAGGTCCTTGTCCCGGGTCACGAGGACGTTGCAGAGCCCCGCGGCGCGCGAGCGGGCGGCGAGAGTCCCGATGATGTCGTCCGCCTCGTATCGGGCGCTCGCGAACTCGGCGAGCCCGAGGTGCCGGCAGAATTCGCGGCACAGTGTGAGTTGGCGGGAAAGATCCGCGGGCGGCAGTTCGCGGTTGGCTTTGTATGCCGGATAGATGCCGCTGCGGAACGAGGTCTCGCCGCGCAGACTTTCGTCGAAGGCGACGCCGATGCGCAGAGGCCTCACCTGCTCGAGGAAGTCGGAGATGAAGCGAGCGAAACCGTACAGCGCATGCGTCGCGTTGCCGTCGCGGTCGACCATGTCGGGCGGCATGGAGTGGTACGCCCGGAACACGAAGTAGCTTGCGTCGATGTGATAGACGAGGCCGCTGCGCGCGGTGAGACTCGCGCTTGCGTCGGGTGCTCTCGCGCGGCCGTTCACATCGGCCAGCGTTGAATGCGCTCGTGCAGCGGGCTCGAACGCGGAAAATGGGCGACCAGATACTCCATCTGATCGGCGAGCACGCGCCGACCCTTCAAGAAGATGTATTCCGCGTAGGTCGGGGTGAACGGCACCGCGAGCAGCTGCATGCCGGCTTGCTCCGGGGTTCGCGACGCCTTGGCGTTGTTGCAGCGTCGGCAAGCCGACACGACGTTGCTCCAGGTGTCCTTCCCGCCGCGGCTGAACGGGGTGACATGGTCGCGCGACAACAGGCTGTAGGAGAACCGCGAACCGCAATAGAGGCAGAGATAAGCGTCGCGGCGAAACAGCGTTTGATTGTTGAGCGGCGGCGTGTAGGCGCCCCCGCGCAGGTTGCCCGGGTTTCCGGTGTGACCGAGCGTCGCGATGATCGAGTTGACGTCCACGATGGTGCGCAAGCCCGTGCGCGCGCAGGTGCCTCCGTAAAGGCGATACAGCGGGGTGCCGCAGGTATAGGCCACCTGTTCGGTGTGGTAGAGCCGCGCGGCCTCGCGATAGTCGACCCATTCGAGCGGCATGCCCGAGACATCGGTCCGCAGGATCTGCTGCGATAACGGATACCCTCGGCCGGCAGCCTCACTCCGGACATCCACCAGCCTTACCTTATCTTGCGAAGCCTTATTCATGACATACTAAAGATAGACGACTCTTGTACAATAATTCAACGTTTTAGGGGGAGAACTACCGCATGACTGTCGTCGTGGGCGTCCTCAAAGAGTCCGCTGCCAATGAGACCCGCGTCGCACTCGTTCCGGAGATCGCCGCCAAGCTGAAGGCGCTCGGAGCGCGCGTACTCCTCGAGCGCGGCGCCGGCGCGCTCGCAAATTTCCCCGACGCCGCGTACGCCGGCGCGGAACTCAGCGACGCGTCGGCGATTCTATCGAGCGCCGACGTCCTCTTGTGCGTTCAGCCGCCGAGCATCGCCATCGTCGAAGGCCTGAAGCAAGGCGCGGTGGTGGTCGGCTACATGCAGGCGTACGCGCGGCCCGACCTCGTGCGCGCGCTGAAGAGCCGCCGCCTCACGAGCTTCGCGATGGAGCTGGTGCCGCGCATCTCGCGCGCGCAGTCCATGGACGCGCTCTCCTCCCAGGCCTCGGTCTCCGGCTACAAGGCCGCGCTCATCGCGGCCGATTCGCTGGAAAAGTTCATGCCGATGCTGACCACCGCGGCGGGCACGATCAAGCCCGCGTCGGTCCTGGTCATCGGAGCCGGCGTGGCGGGCCTGCAGGCCATCGCCACCGCCAAGCGTTTGGGCGCCGTGGTCGAGGCGTATGACGTCCGTAGTGCAACCAAGGATCAGGTGAAATCGCTCGGCGCGAAGTTCATCGACACGGGCGTCTCGGCGGAAGGAACCGGAGGCTACGCCCGCGAGCTCACGCCGGAAGAGAAAGCCAAGCAGCAGGAAGTTCTCGATGCGCGCATCGGCGCGAGCGATGCCGT
>JBEKVP010000359.1:0-3534 GCA_049513935.1 Steroidobacteraceae bacterium | reverse complement strand
CGATTCGTACACGACCCGCCCGCTGCTCTTCAAGAAAGCGTGCTCCGGACCGACGCCGGAATAGTCGAGTCCGGCGGACACCGAGTGCGTCTCACGTACCTGGCCGAACGCGTCCTGCAGGATCAACGTGTAGCTTCCCTGCAGCACGCCGGGCGTGCCGAACGTGAGCGAGGCCGCGTTGTCGCCGAGACCGGCGCCGCGACCGCCTGCCTCGACGCCCAGGAGCGCGACGCTCGCGTCGTCGAGAAAGGGATGGAACAGCCCGATCGCGTTCGAGCCGCCGCCCACGCAGGCGACCGCCACGTCGGGCAAGCCGCCGGCGAACTCGAGCATTTGCGCGCGCGCCTCGCGGCCGATCACGGACTGCAGCTCCCGCACCAGGTACGGATAAGGATGCGGACCGACGGCCGAGCCCAGACAATAGTAAGTACCGTCCGGATCGGACACCCAGTCGCGCAGCGCCTCATCGATGGCGGCGCGCAGGGTCTTGTCGCCCGAGCCGACCGGCACGACGGTCGCGCCCATGAGCTTCATGCGCCCGACGTTCGGCGCCTGGCGCTCGACGTCGACCTCGCCCATGTAGACGACGCAAGGCAACCCGAGCCGGGCGGCCGCGGCCGCGCTCGCGACCCCGTGCTGACCCGCACCGGTTTCGGCAATGACGCGCTTGGCGCCCAAGCGCTTCGCGAGCAAGGTCTGGCCCACGGCGTTATTGATCTTGTGCGCGCCGGTGTGCGCGAGGTCCTCGCGCTTGAGCCACACGCGCGCGCCCCAGCGCTTGGAGAGCGTGGGCGCATACGAAAGCGCGGTGGGACGGCCCACCCAGGATTTGAGCTCGCGGTGGAGCTCCGCCTGGAAATCCAGGCTGTGCAAATAGCGGTCGACGCCGGATTGCAGCCGATCGAGCGCCGGCACCAGGGTTTCCGGCACGTAACGGCCGCCGAAGATGCCATAGCGGCCCTTGGCGTCGGGTTGAGTCCCGGAAGTGTCCCGGGTTACGGGTTTCGAGCTCATGCGTCTCGCTCCAACTGTGCCGCCGCGTCGCGCGCGGCGAGGACGAATTCTCTGATCTTGCCGGGATCCTTGACGCCCGGCTCCTGCTCGACGCCGCTCGACACGTCGACGCCGAATGGCCTGACCGCCTGCACCGCTTCCGCAACGTTCTGCGCGTTCAGGCCGCCGGCGAGGATCACTTCGGTCTGGCGCGCGAGCTCCGCGGCCCGCCCCCAGTCGGCCAGTTCACCGATACCGCTCGTGGGCCCCTCGAATACAATGCGTTGCGGCAGCGGGCTCGGCGTCTTGCGCCCGAACCGCACCACCGGAAGTACCTTTATGTGTGCCGGGATCTTGAGCTCGCGCAGGTCCTCGACATCGGTCTGAAAAAAGTCGGGCTTCAACAGGCGGCAGATCTCGTCGACCTTCATTTGCAGCGGGTGCTGAGCCACCGCGATGCGCAGCATTCCGGGCGGGGCGAGCGCCGCGAGTTGCGCCGCCTGCCCCGGGGTCACCTGCCGCGGGCTCGGCGCGAATACGAACCCGATCGCGTCCACCCGGGCGTCCGCGGCGGCACTGACTGCATCGGCGCTGGTGATGCCGCAAATCTTGATGAACATGCAGCCGAGTGTAGCCATTTAAGACTGCACTGTCCGGGTCGCGGCGAAGATTTCCTTAAGCAGCAGGGCCGGATCCTCGCGGGTCATCAATGCCGTGCCAATGAGTGCGAGCCGGTATCCCAGCCGGCGCATCTCGAGCGCGTCGGCGGCCGTCGCGACCCCGCTCTCCGCCACACAGAGCGCGCGCGCCGGCAGCAGCGGCGCCAGCTCCTTGAACCGCGCCTGCTCGACCTTGAGGGTATCGAGATCGCGGCAGTTGACGCCCACCAGCACGCTGCCGTTCGCCTGGACCTCGGATCCGATGAGCTCGCGGCACACCTCGAGGTCGGCGGCATCGAACGCCTCGAGCAGCACGAACAGTCCCTGGTCGATCGCGACCTTGAGCAGCTCGGCGATGTGCTCGCGCCGCAGCATCCGCGCGATGAGCAGCACGCCGCCCGCGCCGGCGGCGCGCGCCTCGAGCACCTGGTAGGGATCCACGACGAAATCCTTGCGCATGGCGGGCACGCCAAGCGGCGCGAGCGCCGCGGCGGCCTCGCGCAGGTGCTCGAGCGAGCCGTCGAAACGGGTCGGCTCGGTGAGCACCGACACGGCGGCGGCGCCCGCTCTTGCATACGCACCGACACGGCTCTGCCAATCGTGGGCGCGATCGCGCAACACCCCTTGGGCCGGGGAGCGCAGTTTGAGCTCGGCAATCACGTCGAATGCCCCCGATAGCTTGAGCGCCGGCGCGGGCGGGGTTTGTCGCGCGCGCCGCTCGAGCGCTCCGAGCGGCTCGCGCCGCCGGGCCTCTGCCACGCGCTGCGCGCTGGATCGGTGCATCTCCTGCAAGAAGCCGCTCACGGTCGCGCTCGGTCGCGCGCGGCGAATTGCTCGAGCTTCGCGAGCCAGTCGTGGGCGCGGCCGCTGTCCAGAGTCTCGCAGGCGCGGCCGACCCCTGCGGCGATCGAGGCGGCGCGGCCCGCGATGTAGAGCGCGAGCCCGCATTGCAGAGCCAGGGCGGCGCGGTGCGGTCCGCGGTCGCGCCGCTCGAACACGGCCTTGAGGGCGGCGCAGTTCGCCGCCGCATCGCCGCCCTTTAGATCCTCCGCTCGGCACCGTGGCAAGCCATATTCCCGCGGATCGACTTCGAGGCGGCGCACTGCGCCGGGCGTCACGTCATAGGCCGAGAACGGTCCGATGGGCGTCGCCTCATCCCAACCAGCGGCGCCGTGCACGACCCAGGCGCGCTCACCCGGCATCCCGGCCAGGGTCTCGGCCATCAATGCCGCAGTGGCTTCATCGTAGGCACCGATCAGCTGATAACGCGGCGCGGCCGGATTGGTCAGAGGTCCCAGGAGATTGAAGACCGTGCGCACGCCGAGCGCCGCCCGTGTGGGCGCCAGGGCCTTCATCGCCGGATGGAAATACGGGGCGAACAGGAACGTGAATCCGGTAGCGGTAAAGCACGCCGCCGCGCGGCGCTCATCGAGCGGCAACGAGAGCCCGAGCTGCTCCATCAGATCCGCGCTGCCGCTGCGGCTCGAGATCGAGCGGTTACCGTGCTTCACCACGGGCAAGCCGCAGGCGGCGGTGAGCAACGCCGCGCCGGTCGACAGGTTGAGGCTCCCGGACGCGTCGCCGCCGGTGCCCACGATGTCGATGGCGTCGGGCGCTTCGGGCAGGGCGGGCTTGCGGGCGAGCGCGCGCATGGCAGCGGCAAAGCCGCGCACCTCGGCCGGCGTCACGCCCTTGGCGCGCACGGCCGCGAGCAGCGCGCCGGCCATGGCCGGCGCGAGATCTGATGCGGTCAAGAGCTCGAGCAGCCGCCGCGCTTCGCTCTCGTCGAGGTCGCGGCGCTCCAGCAAATGATCGAGGGTTTCGCGTGGACTTCGCATCGGCGGCTACATCTTCAGAAAGTTGCCCATCATCACCGGGCCCA
>JBEKVP010000358.1:0-3537 GCA_049513935.1 Steroidobacteraceae bacterium | reverse complement strand
CCCGTCGCGCACCCGCGCGATGCCGTTCCCGCTTGCTTGCCGATAGTATCATCGAGAGCACCGTCGGCTCATAATCGGAAAAAAACGGGAGAATGGAACGGTGCGCTCGGATCGTGTGGCTTTGACGCCGGCCCAAGTGAGGGGATTCTGGGCCGCGTGGGTGGGCTGGACCTTGGACGGCATGGACTCGTTCATCTTTGCGCTCGTCCTGGCCCCGGCGCTCACCGAGCTTCTTCCCAAATCGGGCATGGGCGGCTCACCGAGCCATGTGGTGTATGCGGGTTCGGTGTTGTTCGCCGTGTTCCTAGGCGGGTGGGGATCCTCGTTCGTGTGGGGCCCTCTCGCCGACCGCTGGGGAAGGACGCGCACGCTCGCCGCGGCCGTGGGCTGCTACGCCATCTTTACCGGTGCCGCGGCACTCGCACAGAACGTCTGGGAGCTGGGGGTGTTCCGCTTTCTTGCGGGGGTCGGGATCGGCGGAGAGTGGGCCCTGGCCGGCACGTATGTCGCAGAAGTCTGGCCGGAATCGCGGCGCAAGATGGGTGCCGGATATCTTCAGACGGGCTATTACGTCGGCTTCTTTCTCGCTGCGGCGCTCAACTTCACGATCGGCGCGAGCTTCGGATGGCGCGCCATGTTCCTGTGCGGCGGCGTGCCGGTGCTGCTCGCACTTTACATGCTGTCGAAACTCAAGGAGCCCGACAAGTGGCGGAACGCCGCAAAATCGACGCGGCGCACGAGTCCGCTGCGCGATATCTTCGCGCCCGAATATCTACGCCGGACCGTGGTGAACGCCGCCCTCGTGACGATCTCGATCATCGGTTTATGGGCCGCGGCGGTCTACGAGCCGTCCGCGATCATCACGCTCGCAAAGCGCGCCGGGCACAGCGCAGGCGAAGCTGCGCGCTTGGCCTCCTTCGGCACCGGACTGTTGTCGATCGGCACCTGCCTCGGGTGTCTCGCGGTACCGATCCTCGCCGAGCGGGCAGGCAGGCGCGGCACGCTCGCGTTCTACTTTGCAGGCATGGCGCTTTGCATCTGGGCGAGCTTCGGCTGGGCCTTTTACCTCGCCGACGACGCGCTCCGCGTGTTCATCGGCAGCCTCTTCTTCCTGGGATTTTTCGGCGGCAACTTCGCAATTTACAGCCTGTGGCTGCCTGAGCAATATTCGACGGCGGTGCGTGCCACGGCGTTCGCGTTCGTCACCTCCTTCGGCCGATTCATCGGCGCCGGCGTCAATTTCCTCATCGGCGCCGGGGTGCACCAGTACGGCAGCGTGGGCATGCCGGTCGCTGCGACGGCGCTCGCGTTTCTCGCCGGCCTGACGCTGTTGCCGCTCGGCCGCGAGACGCGCGGCGAGATGCTGCCGGCGTGAGACGATCGGCACCTTTATAGCGGGGAACGAAATGGTGGCGATGCGCGAGAAGATCCCGGACAAACTGCCTGATCGCGGACTCTTTATCGGGGGTGCGTGGCGGGAACCCTCGGCCGGCGGGCGAATTGCGGTCGAGAACCCATCGACAGGGCAGATGGTCTGCGACATCGCCGATGCGTCCGCGGCCGACCTCGACGAGGCGGTAAGTGCCGCGCGCGCGGCGCTCGACGGGCCCTGGGGCGCCGCGGCGCCCGCGGATCGCGGCCGGCTGCTCATGAAAATCAGCGGCGCGATCACGGAGCACAACGACTGGCTCGCCGAGCTCGAGGCCTTGGATGTGGGCAAGCCCATCGGCGAGGCCCGCGCGGACGCTCGCGCGCTCGCCCGCTACTTCGAATTCTATGCGGGCGCTGCCGACAAGGTTCACGGCGCGACGCTGCCCTACCTGCCGGGCTATAGCGTATTCACCCAGCGCGAGCCGCTCGGGGTCACCGGCCACATCATTCCGTGGAACTATCCGATGCAGATCCTCGGGCGCTCCGTGGTCGCGGCGCTCACCATGGGCAACGCCGTTGTCTTGAAGCCGGCGGAGCTCGCGAGTCTCACCTCGCTTGCCGTGGCGCGCATCGCGCACGAAGCGGGCTTGCCGGCCGGCGCGTTGAACGTGGTCACCGGTTCGGGCGTGGGCGCGGGGCACGCGCTCGCGGCCCATCCCGGCATCAATCATCTCTCCTTCACCGGGTCGTTGCGCACCGGCGCCTCCGTGCAGGCCGCCGCCGCCGCGCACGCGGTGCCCGTAACGCTCGAGCTCGGCGGCAAGTCGCCGCAAATCCTGTTCGACGATGCCGACGTCGATCAAGCGCTGCCGTTCCTGGTCAGGGCGGGCGTTCAGAATGCCGGCCAAACCTGCTCGGCCGGCTCGCGCATCCTGGTCGAGCGCAGTCTCTACCCGCTGGTCGTCGCCCGGCTCGCCGAGCGGTTCAGAGCGCTTCAGGCGGGGCCTGCGACCTCGGATCCGCCGCTCGGTCCGCTCATCTCCTCGAAACAGCGTGATCGGGTTGAAGCCTATATCGAGCTCGGCCGGCGCGAGCTCACGCTGGCGGCTCGAGGCGAGATTGCGCCCGGTGCGCCGTCCGGGGGCTACTATGTCGCGCCCGCCCTGTTCGCGGACGTGCCTCCCGGCCATCGGCTGGCGCAGGAGGAGATCTTCGGTCCGGTGGTCGTGATGATTCCATTCGACGGCGAGCGGGAGGCGGTGCAGATCGCGAACGGCACACCCTACGGCTTGGTCGCAGCGGTGTGGACCCGGGACGGCGCGCGGCAGCTGCGTCTCGCGAAACAGCTCAAGGCGGGCCAGGTGTTTCTCAACAATTACGGCGCAGGCGGCGGAGTCGAGCTGCCGTTCGGCGGGGTCGGCCGCTCCGGTCACGGCCGCGAGAAGGGGATGGCGGCGCTCGAATCCTTCTCTGCGCTCAAGACGGTGATCGCGCATCATGGCTAGCGTGCTCGCCTCGCGTCTCGCCGGCCGCTATGCGCTCGTCACCGGCGGCGCCTCGGGTTTCGGCGCGGGGATCGTGAGGCGCTTCGCGCAGGAGGGCGCCGCGGTCGCAATCGTGGATCGCGACGACGACAAGGCGGCGGCGCTTGCCCGAGAGCTCGGCGGCCAGGCGGTGGCCCTGCGCGCGGACGTCTCGTGCGCGGAGTCGGTGTCGGAGATGGCGGCGAAGGCATTCGACGCATTTCCACGCCTCGACATTCTCGTCAACAACGCAGGTATCGGCCAGAGGCCGACGCCGCTCGATGAAGTAAGCCTCGATCTGTTCGACGAGCTCTTCGCGGTGAATGCGCGCTCGGTGTTCCTGACGGCGCGCGCGTTCGTGCCGTCGATGAAGCGCGCGGGCGGCGGTGCGATATTGAACGTGGCTTCGACCGGCGGAGTGCGGCCGCGTCCCAACCTGTCCTGGTACAACGCGACCAAGGGGTGGATGATCGCCGCGACGCGCGCCATGGCGATCGAGCTCGCGGAGTTTCGCATCCGCGTGAATGCGATCAATCCGGTGGCCGGCGATACACCGCTCCTCGCGACGTTCATGGGCGAGGACACCCCAGCAGCGCGCGCCAGAATGATTGCTTCCATCCCCTTGGGCCGACTTTCGCTGCCC
>JBEKVP010000357.1:0-3548 GCA_049513935.1 Steroidobacteraceae bacterium | reverse complement strand
TTCACCGTCGCGGCCAGTTTGCCCGCGACCGTTCGCAGCACGGCGTCGCCCACCGGGTGTCCGAACGCGTCGTTGATCCGCTTGAATCCGTTGAGGTCGAGATAAATGAGCGCAACGCCCTCCTGCGACTCCGCGGCTTCGATGAGGTAGCGGTCCGCGGCCTCGAGCAAGCCCTGGCGATTCGGCAGGTCCGTCAACGAATCGAAGTAAGCCAGCCGCTCGATGTGCTTGGCGGCGGCCGTACGCTCGCTCGTGTCCCGCCTCACGACCACGACGTCGCCGCCTTCGCGGCGGCTGAAGCGCAGCTCGTAGGAGCACTCCGGAATGCGGCCCGACGATTCCCCGTAGTCGAGCTTGCGGGGCAACCCGTCCGCCGCTGTCGCTCGAATGGCCTCGCTCACCTGCGGCATTTGCGGCGGCGGCGCGATCGCCGGCGGCGGCTCGTGCGCATCGGCCGTTTTCGCGTCCGCATAATTGGCCCCGGCCTGGGGGCTCCACCGGACCTCGCCATCCGCCGAAACGATCCAAAGGCGATCCGGCAGCGCCTCGACCAGCGTCCTGACCTGCAGCTCGCGCTCCGCGAGGGTGCGCACCTGGGTGGCGTTGCGCAGGATGTATTCCAGCCGGTACGGCAGCAGCGTCCAGTTCACGGGTTTGCGGATGAAATCCGTGGCGCCTGCTTCGAATGCCAGCCGGATCGCCCCCGCGTCCTCCTGACCCGTCACCATCACGATGGGCACGCTGTCGAATCGCGGTTCGCGGCGCAGGCGTCTGCACACGTCCACGCCGGTCATCCCGGGCATGTCGACGTCGAGCAGCACCACGGACACCTCGGATGCCAGCGCGGCATCGAGCGCGTCCTTGCCGTTGTCGAAGTCGCGCGGGGTGAGGCCGGCGGTCGACGCCGCTTCCGCAAGCAGCAGGCGGCCCAGATCCTCGTCATCCGCGATGATCGCAACCGGGCACGAACCGTCCTTGGCGCTCACGCGCTTTCCTGCAGAGTGAACCCCTGGAGCTCCACGAGCAGGACCGGAAACGCCGCCTCCAGCGACTCGAGTTCCCGCATGCCCGCTTCGATGTCGCCCGCCTTGCAGCGCTGCTCCAATTTGCGCAAGCCGGCGGCGAAAATCCCGGCGCCCACGTTGTCGGCGCTCGACTTGAGCTTGTGGCATACCGCACCGGCCGCCTCCAGGTCTCTCTGGGTGAGCGCCGCGCGCAATCCGACCAGACCGGCGGCCGCCGTCGTTCGAAAGAGATGGACGAGGCGGGTATACAGATCGCCCTTGTCGCGCACCGGAAGGGCGCGCAGCGACGCGACTACGGTCCGGTCCACCATCCGCAACTCCTGCGGACCGGGAGGCCGGTCCGCCGGCTGGGGCGGGAACATGGTGCCGGATGCCTTCGGGATCAGCCGCCCGATGAGAGCGGCGCAGGCGTCCAGCGTATATGGTTTCTCCATCAATTCATCCATTCCGGCAGCGAGGCACCGCGCACGGTAGTTCGAGTAGTCGTGCGCGGTCAGGGCAATGATCGGGATCCGCCGGTTGGGTCCCTCGCGCCCCCGAATGAGGGCCGTGGTCGCAAATCCGTCCATGCCCGGCATGCTCACGTCCATGAGAATCAGATCGAAGCGCTCCACGGAGCAGCGCGCGAGCGCGGCAGCCCCCGCGTCGACCCACACGGAGGTGCAGCCGAGCGCCGTCAGATACCCCTGGGCGACCGCTGCATTCACCGGTTCGTCGTCGACGACCAAAATGTGGCCGCCGATGACCGGCATTCGCGCCGTGCGCGCCGTTTCGCCCCCTGCCGTGGACGCGGCCCCGCCGAGGGCGCCGGCGCATGCGCGGTACAGATCGGCGCGCTGAACGGGCTTGTGCACGAGGGCATCGGCGCCGGCGCGCGGCACGAGATCGAGCGCCTCGGCTTCGGTCGCGGTGGCCACGATGACCAGCGCGCACCCGGGCGAGACGCGGGATGATAACTGCGCCAGCACATAGTCCGCATGCGTCGCCGCATCGGCGATGACCAGATCCGCCTCGTCGAGCTCGCTGGAGCTCAGCGTCAAGCCGAACGCCCGCGCATGGCGCGCGAGCGCCTCGGCGAGCGCCGTTTGACGGGTCATGATGAGCACGCGGCCGTCCAGACCCGGGGCCGCGCTTGACGCAGGCAGGTCGCGGCCCGATCGAAGCTCGAGCCTCACCTTGAACGTCGAGCCGACGCCGAGCTGGCTCTCGACCGTGATCGCGCCGCCCATGAGCGTGGCCAGCTCGCGGCAAATGGCGAGTCCGAGACCCGTGCCGCCGAAGCGGCGCGACGTGGACTCATCCGCCTGCGTGAAGGGCTCGAAGACCTTCTCCATCGAGGCGGCGCTCATCCCGATCCCGCTGTCGGCGACGCTGACCTCGACCGCCGCCGTGCCGGCCGTGGTCCGGGCGATATTTGCCGTCACTACCACCTGGCCGCGATCCGTGAATTTCACCGCATTGCCGACCAGATTCCACAGAATCTGCCGGATGCGCAGCGGATCGCCGATCAGTTCCCGGCCGCCGCTCTCCGGCGGACACACCGTCAATTCGAGTCCCTTCTCGGCCGCCGAGCCCGCCACCAGCGCGACGGATTCCTCCAGAAGCAGGCACAGATCGATCGGCGCCTGCTCGAGCTCTATCTTGCCGACCTGGGCCTTGGAGAGGTCCAGCAGGTCGTTGACGATCTGCAGAAGCACATCGGCCGAGGAGCGGATGGTCTTGGTGAACTGCGTTTGATTTGCCGTGAGCGGCGTGCGCTCCAGGAGCTCCGTCATGCCCACGACGCCGTTCATCGGTGTGCGAAGCTCGTGGGTCATGCGCGCCAGGAAATCGCTCTTTGCCTTGGCGGCATCCTCGAGCAGCCGATTGCTGGCCGACAGATCCTGCGTTCGGGCCGCGACCTCGGCCTCCAGACGCTGCTGGGCCTCGACCGCCAGCGCGATCTTGCGGCGTTGGCGCCACATGATGGTGGCAAGCAGTCCGAGCAGCGCAAGCGCGTAGCCGGCGAACGCTTCCCTCGATTTCCACGGTTCGGGACTCCTGTGGATCCTCAGGCGCAGCGGGGTCTCGCTCCACACCGAATCGGCGCTTGCACCCCGCACTTCGAGGAGGTGATCGCCGGCTTCCAGATTGGTCAGGGTGATCCGGCGTTGGGCTCCGAGGTCGATCCAGCGATCCGTCAGTCCCGCCATGCGGTAGGAAAGACGATTGCGCTTCGCGGACGTGAAGTCGAGCGCGCCGAAGTCGAGCGAAAGAATGGCGGCGTGGGAATCCACGTCGATGTGATCGAGCAGCCAATAGGGCGTCTCGCTTTTCATCGGCACGCCGAGCACCTCGACCCGCATCAGCGCAAGGCGCGGCGGACGCGTGCCCTCGGTCAATTTCGACGGATCGAAGATGTTGAACCCGCTCGGTCCGCCGAAGCAGAGGCGGCCGTCGCGCAGCCGCCATGAGGCGCCGTAATCGAACTCCTCGCCCTGCGACCCCTGTTCGACGTGGAAGGCCTTGAGCGCTCCCGTGCGC
>JBEKVP010000356.1:0-3552 GCA_049513935.1 Steroidobacteraceae bacterium | reverse complement strand
TACTTTCGCACCACCGATGTGACCGGGGCGGTGGAGCTGCCGGCGGGGACCGAGATGGTGATGCCGGGGGACAACATCAAGATCGTGGTGGAGTTGATTGCCCCGATTGCGATGGAGCAGGGGCTGCGTTTTGCGATCCGCGAGGGCGGCAAGACCGTCGGCGCCGGCGTCGTCTCCAAAGTTATTACTTAGGAATTGATATCATGGCTACCAATCAGAACATTCGTATCCGCCTGAAGGCCTTCGATCATCGCTTGATCGACAAGTCCGCGCGCGAGATCGTCGATACCGCGAAGCGTACGGGCGCGACCGTCAAGGGTCCGGTTCCGCTCCCGATCAAGATGGAGCGCTTCACGGTGCTCGTCTCGCCGCACGGCGATAAGGATGCGCGCGACCAGTTCGAGATCCGCACGCACAAGCGCCTCATGGACATCTTGAATCCCACCGACAAGACGGTCGATGCCTTGATGAAGCTCGAGCTCCCGGCGGGCGTCGACGTTCAGATCAAGCTGAACTAGCGCACGCCCGGAGCAAAGCGCGCTTGACTTAAGCTCCGCGCGCCGGCTTGTGGCACGATCTCTAGCCATGCCCGACGCCGATCGCTCCACAACCGACGCGGTGCTTGCCGAGGCGCGAGCGCTGGCCGCGCTTCCTGCCTCCCAAATCGAATCGACGCTGGAGCTGCTCCGGCGCCGTTACCGTGAGGATCCCGCACTCTTCACACCGCAGACGCTCGAGCTGCTGCGCGAGGCATCGGCGCGTGCCAAGGGGTCCCAGGTCGCCGAATCGAGTGCCCGCGCTCTCGCGGTATTGAAGGATATCTTCGGATATTCGACGTTCCGTGCGGGACAGCTCGAGATCATCGAGGCGGTGATGTCGGGGCGCGACTGCCTGGGCGTGATGCCGACCGGGGCTGGAAAATCGGTGACCTATCAGATCCCTGCGCGGCTCATGGGCGGCGTCACGCTCGTCGTCTCGCCGCTGATCTCGCTCATGAAGGACCAAGTCGATGCGATGGGCGAGCTCGGAATCCGCGCGACGTTCCTGAACTCATCGCTCGACGCCGCCGAGCGTGAGCGCCGCGCCGCCAAGCTGCGCGCCGGGGAGTTCGAGCTCTTGTATGCGGCGCCGGAGGGGATCGACGCGTCCGTCGGGCGGCTGCTCGACGCGCTCGACCTCAGGCTCATCGCGGTCGACGAGGCGCACTGCATCAGCGAATGGGGCCACGACTTTCGCCCCGCCTACCGCAACCTCGCAGGCCTCAAGCGGCGCTTCAGGGGACGCCCCGTCCTGGCGCTCACGGCCACCGCGACTCCGCGCGTCAAGAGCGACATTGCCGCTCAGCTCGCACTCGAAGATCCGCTCGACGTGCGCGGCTCGTTCTACCGCGCGAATCTACGCCTGTACGCCGTGAAGAAAGGCCAGGGCGACGGCGTGCGCGAGTCGATTCTGCGGCTGGTGCGCGCCCGCCGCGGCGAAGCGGGCATCGTCTACTGCCTCTCGCGCAAAGCGGCCGAGACGACGGCGGAGTTTCTCGCGGGACGGGGCGTGCGCGCGGCGGCATACCACGCCGGCATGACGCCTCCGCAGCGCGCGAGCACCCAGGAGCAGTTCAATCGCGACGATCTCGACGTGGTGTGCGCGACGATCGCCTTCGGCATGGGGATCGACAAATCGAACGTGCGCTTTGTGATCCACCGCGACATGCCGCGCTCGATCGAGGGGTTCTACCAGGAGATCGGCCGTGCCGGACGCGATGGTGCGCCGGCGGACTGCATCCTTTTCTACTCCTGGGCGGATGTCATTTCCTTGGACCGACTGATGCAGAATGCCGAGGCCGCCGACCCGGATGTCGGGGATCAGCAGCGCCGTGCGGTGCGCCGGATGTTCGATCTGGCCGACGGCGCCGCCTGCTTTTGGCGCCGCCTGGCCGGCTACTTCGCGGAAAGCATCGCCGATTGCGGGGAATCCTGCGGCAACTGCCTCGAGTCCGACGTTCTTGCGGCGGCGCGCGCGGCACGCGCCTCCCCTGAGAGGGACCCGCGCAGGACGCGCGCGGCTCCCGAGGATGCGGGGCGCGCCGAGCACACGCCGCAGAGCGAGCTCGGCGGGCCGGAAGAGAGGATTCCCGATGAGGAGCTGTTTCAGCGCTTGCGCCTGCTGCGCAAGCGGCTGGCCGACGAGCGCCAGGTTCCCGCGTACGTGGTCTTCAGCGATCGTACGCTGCAAGCCATGGCGGCGCGCAAGCCCCGAACGCACGAGGAGTTCCTCAAGGTGCACGGGGTGGGCGAGAGAAAGCTCGCGGAGTATGCACAGGTGTTCCTCGAGGAGATCCGGCGGCTGGATGATCGCTGACGGGGGGCGGGCCGGGCGCTGACTGGCCGGATCGCACCGCCCTTAAAGGGGGGGGGTGCTTGATGCATCTCGAGTTTCAGGTATACTCCGCCGTCCATTTTTAAGGTCAGAGCGCGTGGGCGCCGACGCCAGTTATCCGCAGGAACGCTGCCCGATCGGGCGGAGTTGAGGGTACTGGGGTCTCGAGCACCCAAACCGCTGGCCGGTACAGCGTGGCGGGATTACCCCGGGTTTAAGTCCCAGGGCCCGCATTATGAGGATCGACAAGGACCATTGGTCTGGTTGGCCGCAAATGCGGCATGACCCGAGTATTCACTGATGCAGGCGTAACCGTCCCCGTGACGGTCGTCGAGGCGTTGCCCAACCGCATTTCGCAGGTCAAGACCGAGAAGACCGACGGCTATCGCGCCGTGCAGGTCACGCTCGGCACTCGCCGTCCCTCGCGGGTGACCAAGGCGCTCGCGGGTCATTTTGCCAAGGCGAATGTCGCGGCAGGGTCGCTCTCGCAGGAGTTTCGGCTGAGCAAGAGCGAAGGTGAATCGCTTGCGGCGGGCGGCGAGCTCAAGGTCGACATGTTCAAGGTCGGCCAGATCGTCGATGTGACCGGCACGACCGTCGGCAAGGGTTTTGCCGGCACCATGAAGCGTCACAACTTCGCGGGCGGTATGAAGACACACGGTAACTCGGTGTCGCACCGCGCTCCCGGCTCGATCGGACAGCGCCAGACGCCCGGGCGTGTGTTCAAGGGCAAACGCATGTCCGGCCACATGGGCGTGCGCAATCGCACCATAGAGAACCTCAAGATCGTGGAAGTCGACGTGCCGCGCAATCTCCTGTTGATCTCGGGGGCCGTGCCCGGCTCCGAAGGCGGCCGTGTGATCGTGCGTCCGTCCGTCAAGGCGGAGGCTCAGCAGCGCCGCAAGCGTCTCGCGCCGAACAAGGCGCCGGCCGCTCCGGGAGCCAAGCCCGCCGCCGGCAAGCCCGCGGCGGCCCCCAAGGCCGCCAAGAAGTAACTGACGAGAAGTGACCGCCATGAAGTTGCAGCTAAAGAATGCCGCGTCCTCGAGCGAAATCCAGTTGTCGGATGTCGCGTTCGGCCGCGCCTACAACGAGGCGCTGGTGCATCAGGTCGTCACCGCCTATATGGCCGGCGGCCGGGCGGGCACCAAGCGTCAGAAGTCCCGTGCCGAAGTGCGC
>JBEKVP010000355.1:0-3556 GCA_049513935.1 Steroidobacteraceae bacterium | reverse complement strand
ACGAAATCGGAGCCGGAGATGGTGAAAAACGGCACCTTGGCCTCGCCGGCGATGGCCCGCGCGAGCAGGGTCTTGCCGGTGCCCGGCGAGCCCACCATGAGGACACCCTTCGGGATCTTGCCGCCAAGTTTCTGGAACTTGCCGGGATCTTTCAAGAAATCGACGATTTCGACGACTTCCTGCTTCGCCTCTTCGACGCCTGCGACGTCGGCGAAGGTAATGTTCACCTGATCCTCGCCCAGGAGCCGAGCGCGGCTCTTGCCGAAGGACATGGCCCCCCGGCCGCCGGAGGCGCCTTGCATCTGGCGCATGAAATACGCCCAGAAACCGATGAGAATGAGGATGGGGAAGGCCGAGATCAGCAATTGCAGGAATACCGATTGCTGTTTCGGAGGCTCGCCGCCGAATTTGACGCCATGGGAGCTCAACAGATCGATCAGCGCCCCATTGTTGGTCTCGGGGTTGAAGACCACGAACTGGTTGCCGTCCCGGCGCTTGCCTTCGATCACTTCGCCCTTGAGCGTCACCGACTCGACCGCGCCGCTCTTAACATCCGTGAGGAACTGGGAATAGATGATCGTCTGAGGCTGGCCGGTCCGCATCCCGAACTGGCTGAAAATCGCGAGCAGGATGACGGCCAGCGCGACCCACAAGAGAATCTGTTTGGTCAAATCGTTCAAGTTTCACCTACGGCCGCGCCGCATCCATATTACGACAAACTGGCCCGTCCCGCCGTTCCGTTTGCGCGGTAGGAGGGGTACCCTTCGAACTTACACCATCCTAAACTGCCGCGCCAACAGGTAGATCTCAGGACTTCGGGACCGTGACGCCTTAGGCTTTTTCGTCACGACTCGCCCGTACCGCCGCCGCGCCTCGCGAATGATCTCGTCGAAGCCCGCACCCTGGAACAGCTTGATCAACGCATCGCCGCCGGGCGCCAACACGCGGTCGGCAAAATCCAGCGCGAGCTCCGCCAAATACATCGATCGGGGCTGATCCACGGCGTCGATACCGGCCATGTTTGGGGCCATATCGGACAATACAAGGTCGACTTTGGCCCCGCCGAGCAGGGCCTTTAGCTGCTCGAGGACGCTTTCCTCGCGAAAATCGCCCTGCACGAAATCCACGCCCGGAATCGCATCCATGGGCAGAATGTCGGTCGCGACGATCCGGCTCGCGCCACCGACGATCCGTGCCGCGTACTGGCTCCAGCCGCCCGGCGCGGCCCCGAGGTCCACACAACGGATCCCCGGCCGCAGCAGCCGCTCGGCTTGCTGGATCTCGGCGAGCTTGAAAACCGCGCGCGAGCGCCAGCCTTCCGCCCGCGCGCGCTTGACGTACTCGTCGCTCGCGTGCTCGGCCAGCCAGCGGGCGCTCGACTTGGTGCGTTTCGGCATGATCGGATCTCTATAATGCGGCTCATGCCGCTATCGGAGAAACAAAAGAAACATCTGCGCCGCCTCGCGCACCCGTTGCACCCCCTGGTGATGCTCGGCAACGCGGGCTTGACGGAGGCCGTCGTCGGCGAGCTCGACCGGGCTCTTACCGACCATGAGCTCGTCAAGGTGAGCGCCCGAGTGGGCGAGCGGAGCGCGCGCGACGCGGCGCTCGATGAGCTCGCGCGCCGGACGCAGGCATCAATGGTGCAGCGCATCGGTCACGTCGGGGTGTTTTACCGCCGCGGTTCGGGGCTAGCGAAGGTTCTCATTCCAGACGACTAAGAGCGCACCGAGACAGGCGAGCACGTAGAGCCCGGCCGATACACCGTGCCAGGCACCGAACGAGAGCCCCAGGGCCGTGCCGTGGGTGTGGGCCGATTCCATCAGGGGCCTAAGTGCCAGCTCGTTCAGGGCGAGGAGTCCCGCCGCGGCATAAAGCCAGCGCATCCGACGGAAGGGCGGCAGGAGGAGCGCCAGCGCCGCGACGCCGAGACCCAGATAGGTCTCCGTGCTGAACAGCCGCGCGGCGAGCACCCCGGCGAGATGGCGGTCGCCCTGCGCGAAGAACAGGGTGGGCGCGACCCAGATGGCGAGTGACCACAGGCTCCCCGCCCAGAGCACGAACAACACGCGAAACCCGTTCCGAATCAGGCTCATGGGCTCATGCGCTCGCGGGACCGGTCGGATACGGCGGCGCCGATCAGAGGTATCGCACCGAGACGATTTCGTAGGACCGGGTACCGCCGGGCGCCGTGACGTCGACGACGTCGCCCTCTGACTTGCCGATGAGCGCCCGCGCGATGGGCGAGGACACCGACAGCATGCCGCGCTTGATGTCCGCTTCATCATCGCCCACGAGCTGATAGGTGAGCTTGGCGCCGCCGCCCTGATCCTCGACCTCCACGGTCGAGCCGAACACCACGCGGCCGGCCGCGTTGAGCTTGGTGACGTCGATGACTTCCGCGTTCGAGAGCCGGTTCTCGATCTCGTTGATGCGCCCCTCGATGAAGCTCTGCTGCTCGCGCGCGGCGTGGTATTCGGCGTTCTCCGAAAGATCGCCGTGCGAGCGCGCCTCGGCGATCGCCTTGATGACGTTCGGTCGGGCCTCGCTCTTCAACTGCTTCAACTCCTGGCGCAGCCGCTCGGCGCCGCGAAGAGTCATGGGAGTTCGTTTCACGCCAATTCCTTGTGCAGGTCCTGCAACCGGTTGACCTCAATATCGCCCAGATGATCGAGCGCGTCGCATGTCGCGCGCGCCCCGGCCACGGTGGTGTAGTAGGTGACCTTGCGCGCCACCGCCTCGCGGCGAATCGAACGCGATTCGCGCACCGCTTGCTTGCCCTCCGTGGTATTGACGATGAGGGCGATCTCATCGTTTTTTATCATATCGACGACGTGCGGGCGACCCTCGCGCACTTTATTCACGCGCCGGCAGACGATTCCCGCATCCTCCAGCACTTTTGCGGTCCCGCCCGTGGCGGCAATCTCGAAGCCGCGGGCGATCAGCATCTGCGCGAGCTGCACCGCGGCGGGCTTGTCCCGGTCGCGCACGCTCACGAAGCACAGGCCCCGGGTCGGCAGGATCACACCCGAGGCGGCCTGGGCCTTCGCATAAGCTTCGCCGAAGGTGTTGCCGGTCCCCATCACCTCGCCCGTGGATTTCATCTCCGGCCCGAGGATCGGATCGGCCTCGGGGAATTTGATGAACGGGAACACCGCTTCCTTGACCGAGAAGTACTTCGGAATGCGCTCGATGGTTCGGCCTTGGCTCGCAAGCGTCTTGCCGGTCATCACCCGCGCGGCCACTTTGGCGAGCGGAATCCCGGTCGCCTTGGACACGAACGGCACCGTGCGGGAAGCGCGCGGGTTCACTTCCAGGATGTAGATGACGCCGCTCTGGATCGCGAACTGAATGTTCATGAGGCCGACCACATTCAACGCCTTGGCGAGCTTGCGGGTCTGCGCACGCAGTTCTTCTTGGGTCTCTTGCGACAGCCCGTTCGGCGGCAGCGAGCATCCCGAATCTCCCGAGTGCACGCCGGCCTGCTCGATGTGCTCCATGATGCCGCCGATGAGCACGTCCTCGCCGTCGCTCACCGCATCGACGTCGACCTCGA
>JBEKVP010000354.1:0-3566 GCA_049513935.1 Steroidobacteraceae bacterium | reverse complement strand
CACGGCCGGATCGACCGACCGGGGCGACGGCCTGTCGCAACGTTTCGCCGCCACCTGGGGCACCGGAAGTCTCGAGGGCGACGGACATAACTTCTACGTGAGCATCGAGGGACGCCACCAGCAGGCGATCCCCCAGGAGGCCCGCGGCTCGTACATCGCGGCCTCCGACCTCACTCCCTGGGGCGGACCCAACTTGTACGGCGGCGTCGTCAACGGCGGCCTGCCGAATCCGCTGACGACCTACACGGTGCCCGGCCAGGTGCTGCCGGACAATCCGACCGCGAACGGCAACCCGCCGCCCCCGTATCTGCTGCCCGGCTGCAGTGCCGAAGACATGGCGCTCGCGCAGTCCGGCGGCAACCCGCCCGGCGGCTGCGCCTGGGATACCAATGCCTACAAGAAGCTGCAGCCGCGAACCGCCGGTCTCGATATCTCGACGCACTGGAGCCAGAAGCTCGGCGGCGGCTGGTCGAACGCGCTCTCGGTCTCCTATTATCTGTCGCAGTCGGAGCAGTACCGGCAGCCGAACGCCTACGACGTGGGCACCAACCTCGTTCCCTTCGCCTGGGCGGGAGCCGGGGGCGTATCGGAGAATCAGTTCAATCCCTCGACCTCGCAGGTGCTGCTGCCGGCGAACAGCCTGGATAACCCGTTCAATCCCGCAAGCCCGTACTTCGCGGCCGCTCGCAATTACTACAATTCGATGGGCTACAACTTCAACAGCTACATCGGCGATCCGGCATTTTTCTTCGGCGCGCTCACCAATTTGCCCGAAGAGCACACGATGTACGGCACCGACGTCTACCGCATTGTCGATGACCTCTCGAACACCTTCGGCGCCTGGGATCTCAACGCGAGCATGGGCTATGTGCGCGACGTCACGCGCATCACCTATCAAGGCTTTCTTTACGTGCCGGCCTTCTACGCCGCGCTCGCGAACGGCTACCGCGTGGGCCAGAACGCATACTTGAATTCCGCGGCGGTGGACAATTCGCTGGTGCCCGAGACCCACGACACGGCGACCTCCGATATCGCGTTCGTCTCGGCCAACGCCAACCGCAAGATCTTCGCGCTGCCGGGGGGCGACGCCGCGCTCGCCATGGGCCTCGATGCGCGCATGACCCACGAGAACAATCCCGGCGAGCCGTATGCGCTTGAGGGCGATATCTTGATGGACGGCAGCTTCTATGCGCGCGGCGAGCAGAGCGTGACGGCGGCCTTCGCGGAGATCGTCGCGCCTGTGTTCAATTCCCTCGAGATCGACGCCGCCGGGCGGGTCGATCACTACAATACCTCCGCCGGCACGGCCGCGACGCCGAAGATCGGGTTCAAGTGGACGCTGATTCCGCAGTTCGCGCTGCGCGGAACGTTCTCGAAGGGTTTTCGGGCGCCGGGCATCGCGGAGAGCGGCGACGCAGGCTCCGCCTCGAGCGTCGCCCCGGCGCCGGTGGATCCGATCCGCTGTCCCGTCACCGGCTCCGTTCAAGATTGCGGTCTCGCCGGCAGCGCCGTCGCCGTGCTCACCACCAGCAACCCGCATCTGAAGCCCGAGACCTCGAGAAGCTACACGTTCGGCGTGATCGTCGAGCCGTTTCCGCACAATGCGCTCACCGTCGATTACTTCTACATCAAGCGCAACGGGGAGATTGCACCGGCGCCGTATTCGCTCGAGAACGCCATCCGCACGCCCGTGCCGCCCGACTCGCCGCTGCCCGGAACCATCATCGAATACCTGACCCCGTACGTGAACTCCTCGTACTCGATCACGGCGGGCATCGATTTCGGCTGGAAGACCCTGCTCGATCTGGGTCCCTACGGGCGGGTCACCACGAGCCTCGACGCAACGCACCTCATCCAGTCTCAGCAGACCTTCGGCGACGTGACTTACTACTACGTGGGCACGGTGGGGCCGACCGCGCTCTCGGGCTCGACGGGCACGCCGGCGAATCGCGGCACCCTCACCATCGACTGGACTCGCGGCCCCCTGTCGTTGGGTACCACGCTCAACTACCGCAGCGCCATGCAAGGCATCGATGAGTCGCTGGGCGCCCCGTTCACATGCCTGCAGCTCTCCGCCACCAACCCGCACTGCTACGTCGCGGGCTTCGGCTACGCCAATGTGTACGCCCAATATCGAGTGAGCCCGAGCCTGCAATTCATGGTGAACGTCACCAACGTGACCAACCGCCTCCCGCCGCTCGACAACGTCACCTATGGCGGGCAAAACTACGATGCCTCCTACGACCAGGCCGGCGCGATCGGCCGGTTCATGGAAGCCTCGTTCCGCTATCGATACTGACCGGGTGCTCCGAGCGATGATGAATCTCACTGCCTGCGTACCCGCTGCCGGCGGAAGCCGGAGCCCCTGGCTCGCGGCGGCGTCCCTGCTGATCGCCGCGAGCGCGGCGCTTGCGGCCCGCGTCGAGGCCGATCCGGCGGCGGGCACGGCGCGCGTCGCGGTCGATGCCCGTGAAGCGCCCCGGGGCATCATGTCCGCGCACCTCGTGTTGCCGGTGGCGGAGGGGCCGCTCACGCTCGTGTACCCGAAGTGGTTGCCGGGGCGGCACAGTCCCGCGGGCCCGCTGACCTCGCTCGGCGGCCCGCGTTTCACCGCAGACGGCCGTACCCTGCCGTGGCGGCGCGATTCGGTGGATCTCTACGCATTCCATCTCGACATTCCGCACGGCGTCGCGCAGCTCGGCGTCGATCTCGAGGTGCTGACATCGATCGCCCCGGACGGCGTGGTACAGGGACTGGAGACGCCGCGCACCGCGACGGAATCGCTCCTCATCCTGGAATGGAATCAACTCGTGCTCTACCCCGCGGGCGCGCGCAGCGACGAGTTGAGCTACCAGGCCTCCGTGCGCCTGCCGCCGGGCTGGAAATACGCGACGGCGCTCGACAGCGCCTCCGCCGGGGAGCAGGGGATCGAGTTCGGCGCCGTGTCGCTCACCACGCTCCTCGATTCGACGCTGCTCGCAGGCCGCTACCTGCGCGACATTCCGCTCGGCGGAACTCCGGCGGTCACGCTGCACGTCGCCGCCGATGTGCCGCCGGCGCTCAACATGAGCGGGGAGACGCTCGAGCACTATCGCCGCCTGGTGCGCGAGGCGGCCGCGCTTTTCGGCGCAGTGCACTATGATCACTACGACTTTCTCTGGGCGCTCAGCGATCAGATCATGCCGGACGGGCTCGAGCACCATCAATCGAGCGACGACCGCTCGCCGTTGCGCGCATTGCTGGACGATCCCGTGCGGCGCGCCGAGGCCAATCTTCTGCCGCACGAGTACGTGCATTCCTGGAACGGCAAGTATCGGCGCCCGCAGGGGCTCGCGACGCCCAATTACCAGGAGCCGATGATCGACGAGATGCTCTGGGTGTACGAGGGCCTCACTGAATATCTCGGCGACGTGCTCGCGGCGCGCAGCGGGCTGTTGACCGAGGAGGAGTTGCGCAGCGAATTCGCGCACGATGCCGCGGCGATGCAATCGCACAGCGCCCGGGAGTGGCGGTCGCTTCAGGAGACCACGGATGCGGCGCCGCTCCTCTATTACCAGTCGCGCAAC
>JBEKVP010000353.1:0-3577 GCA_049513935.1 Steroidobacteraceae bacterium | reverse complement strand
GACCATCTGCACAGCCAGGATGCCGCCACCTTGGCGTCCCTTGCCTCGAGAAGCGCGAACGCGGTGGCACACGGTTATTCGCCCGCCGGCGCGGCAGGTCTTGCCTTGGGGCAGCTGGCCGAAGCCGCCAAGCAGCAGGCAGCGACCTTGAGCTACGCTGATGCCTTCTCCTTCATGGCCTTGATCGGAATCGTTGCGCTTTGCTTGGTCCCCCTCATTCCGCCGACTCCGGTAATCCGCAAATGAATACGCCGAATCCGACGCCCGCACCTCACCCGGCCGCGTCGAGCCCGAGCCCACCCGCGTCGAGCCCTCCCGCGTCAAAGCTTCCGCTGATCATCGGGGCCGCCGCCATCGTCGGCGTCATCGCGATCGCCGCCTACTTCGTCGTTCCGAGCTGGTACTCGGAGAGGACCGACGATGCGTACGTGACGGCGCATCTGACGATGGTAACCGCGAAAGTCCCCGCCTATGTACAGACTCTGCATGTGGACGACAACGCGGCGGTGAAGGCGGGCGAGCTGCTGGTGGAACTGGATCCGCGGGACTACGCCGTGCAAGTGGACATCGCTCGGGCGAATCTCGAGGCCGCGCGCAGCAGACTCAAAGAAGCGGACGATCACATCGGCATCGCCGATGCCGATGTAGCCCAGGCGCGCGCCGAGCTCGCCGTCGCACGTGCGAATGAGGTGCTCGCGCAGGCGAATTTGAAGCGGCTGCATTCGGTGTCCGATGCCCGCGCGGTATCGAGCGAACGCGTCGATACGGCCACGGCGGCGGCCGAGGCCACGAGCGCCACGGTCACGGCTTCAGAGACCAAAGTCCGCTCTGCGGCGACTTCGGCCGATCTCGCCCGCGCGCAGCTGAAGACCGCCGAGGCTTCGGTTGCGCAAGCGCAGGCTGCCCTCGCTCAGGCACAGTTGAACCTCTCTTATACGAAAATTACTGCCGTGGAGAGTGGCACCATCGCCAACAAGATCGTCGAGGAGGGGAACTACGTACAACCCGGGCAGACGCTCTTTTCCATCGTTCCCGAGCACGCCTATGTCATTGCCAATTTCAAGGAGACACAGCTCGCGGGGATCCGGCCGGGGCAGGCGGCCAGCATCCGGGTGGACGCCTATCCGCGTCTCAGGTTGAAGGGACATGTCGAGAGCCTGCAGCGCGGCACGGGTTCGGTGTTCGCGCTGCTGCCGCCGGAGAACGCCACCGGCAACTTCGTGAAAGTGGTTCAGAGGGTGCCCGTCAAAATTGTGTTCGATGACCCCTATGAAGCGGCTCGATGGATTTCGCCCGGCATGTCGGTCGAGGCGCAAGTCAGAACGGCGAGGTAGCCGAGTGAGCCGGACAGAGCGAACGTCGTGCATGGCAGCCTTGGCGGTGCTCTGTCTTCTCGCCGGCGGCTGCCTCCGCGTCGGCCCGGACTACGTGGCGCCGAAGCCGCGCGTGCCGGCGAGCTTCGTCGAGGCGCCCGCGGACGCCTCGCGCGCGGCAAGCGCTGGGTCCATCGCAGCCAACGCCGGGCCCATCGAGGACGCCTGGTGGAAGAACCTTCAGGACCCCATTCTGGATGCTTTGCTTGCGCAGGCCCTGAAGTCCTCGCCGGATATTGCCGAGGCGCAAGCACGGGTGCGCGAAGCACGCGCGTTGGCGGGCATTGCCGGCGCCGGCCGCTTTCCGGTCGTCGATGCCGGCGGCCTCTACACGCGCAATCTCGGTAGCGAAAATGTCCCGACAGGCGTACCGCCGGGGGGCCTCGGTCCCGGCATCCACAGCAACCTATGGCAGGCAGGATTCGATGCCTCCTGGGAGATGGATGTGTTCGGCGGTGTTCGCCGCACCATCGAGGCCGCCAATGCCAACTACGAGGCGGTCACCGAGGATCGCGCCGACGTGGTGCTGACGCTGCTTGCCGAAGTTGCTCGCAACTACATCGAGGTGCGCGGTGCGCAGCGTCGAATCGAAGTCGCTCGGAGAGACCTCGCCATCGAGCGGGACCTTGAGACGCTGACGCAGTCGCTCTTCAACGCCGGGTTGGCTCCGCGGCAAGATTTGTTGCGCGCACAGGCCCAGGTCTCGCACATCGAGGCCGCGATACCGGATTTCGACACCGACGCGCGGGCCGCGGCGTATCGCATAGCGGCGTTGGTCGGCCGGCCGTTCGGCGAGATCGAGGCAGAGCTGGCCGCGCAGCGGCCCATTCCGCAAGCCGTCTCGGAGGTTCCGATCGGTATGCCGTCGGATCTGCTGAAGCGGCGTCCGGACGTGCGCGCGGCTGAACGGCGGATTGCCGCAGCCAACGCGCGAATCGGAGCGGCACAAGCAGATTTGTACCCCCATTTTTCGCTCACCGGGGCTGCCGGCATCGAGAGTCTGAGCTTCTCCTCGTTCGGGACGGGCTCGAGCGGCTACTACCAGATCGGACCGGGAGTTACTTGGCGTATCTTCGATGCCGGCAGGATACGCTTTCAGGTGCGTGCCGAATCGGCCCGTACCGATGCCGCCCTGGCCGACTATCAACGCTCGGTGCTCGATGCATTCCGCGATGTGGAAACGGCGCTCGTTTCCTACGCGAACGAGAAGGTCCGCCGTGATGAGCTCGCGGCTGAATCGACGGCCGATGCCCAAGCCACGGAAATTGCCAAGCTCCTCTACGAGAAGGGCGTCGAAAGCTTCCTGCCGGTTCTCGACGCGGAACGCGCGCTGTATGCCGCCGACGATGCCTTGGCGCAGAGTGAGCGCGATTCGACGCTTGCGCTGATCGCCTTGTATAAGTCGCTCGGTGGCGGCTGGCAGACGGTAAGCTCCGACGTTACGCCGCGATGACGACGAGTTGACCGGCATGAGATCGGCCGAGTCCTTCTCTCGATGCGGTCAAGTGGGATATGCTTGAGGAGTGGTCGCGCAATCATTCGACAATCCCATGGGGCTCAGGGGCTTTGAGTTCGTGGAATTCGCCTCCCCCGAGCCGAACGTGCTCGAGCCGCTGTTCGAGCAAATGGGTTTCACCCTCGTCGCCCGCCATCGCTCGAAGGCGGTGGCGCTCTACCGCCAGGGAAACGCCAACTTCATCGTCAATCGAGAGCCCAAGAGCCTTGCCGATTACTTCGCGGCCGAGCACGGACCGTGCGCCTGCGGACTCGCGTTCAGGGTGGCCGACTCGCACAAGGCCTATGCGCGCGCGCTCGAGCTCGGCGCGCAACCGATGGATATGCCCACCGGGCCGATGGAGCTGCGCCTCCCGGCCATCAAGGGGATCGGCGGCGCTCCCTTGTATCTGATCGATCGGTTCGAGGACGGCAAATCGATCTACGACATCGATTTCGAGTTCGTCGAGGGCGTCGACCGCCATCCACGCGGCCACGGCCTCGAGCTGATCGACCATCTCACTCACAACGTTTACCGCGGGCGCATGGCATTCTGGGCCGGCTTCTACGAGAAGATCTTCAACTTCCGGGAGATCCGCTACTTCGACATCAAGGGCGAGTACACCGGACTCACCTCGCGCGCCATGAGCGCGCCGGACGGTTTGATTCGCATACCGTTGAACGAGGAGGCATCCAAGGCCACCGGCCAG
>JBEKVP010000352.1:0-3579 GCA_049513935.1 Steroidobacteraceae bacterium | reverse complement strand
GGTCACGTTTGCGTGGAATGCCGAGGATGTCCTCAAGATATTTGCCTCATTGCTCGAGCCCGGCCGCGAGAACTACAAGTACTTCGATTTTCCAAACAGCAATTATGCGTCGTCCACCTACGACAGCGTGATGATGGGAGGCAAGGTTGTAGGTTTTTCGATGTTCGGCGGCTACAGCTACAACGAGCGGACGGTGCTCTCGCTCGGCGTAGTCGATCCCAACGTGGAGATCGGCGACGTCCTCACCCTCCTCTGGGGCGAGGAGCCCGGCGGCACTCGAAAGACGACCGTGGAGCCGCACGTACAGCTCGAGATCCGCGTGAGGGTCTCGCCAACTCCGTTTTCCCGCGATGCGCGTGAGGCATACCATGCCGGGTGGCGCACGCGGCAGGCGTGACGTCGCTCGCCTGCGCCGCTAGGCACGCTAGGGTGGGCGGACACAGTTAATGCGTGCGGCGGTCTTTCACGGGAGACAGGACCTGCGACTCGAAGCGGTCCCGGAGCCGGAGGCCGGCGCCGGCGATGTGAAATTGCGCGTCCTTTATAACGGCATCTGCGGCAGCGACCTGCACGAGTATTACGACGGACCGGTGACGACCCGCGCGACGCCGCATCCGCTGACCGGCGTCAGCAACCCGGTGATTTTCGGGCATGAGCTCTGCGGCGAGGTCGTCGCGCTCGGCGAGGGCGTCCAAGATCTCGTGCCCGGCGACCTCGTCGCCGTCGAGCCCCTCGAGACTTGCGGGCACTGCATCTACTGCAGGCACGGCCAGTACAACCATTGTCCGCTGCTCGCGCTTCACGGCTATAACCGGGCGGGCGGCGGTCTCGCGGAATACACGGTGGTGAGGCGCGCCATGGCACACCGGTTGCCGTCCGGCATGACGGCTCGTCAGGGGGCGCTCATCGAGCCGCTCGGCATCGCCTGGCACACGGCGAATCGCTGCCAGGTCGAGGCCGGCCAAATAGTTGCGGTCCACGGCGCAGGGCCGATCGGGGTTGGCGTGTTCCTGACGCTGCGGCAGCGCGGGGTCGAGGTGATCGTCGTTGATCCGTCGGCTGCGCGGCGAGCGGTGCTCGCCGGGCTCGGTGCGCGATGGGTGCTCGATCCGACGAGCTGCGATCCGGTCGAGGCGATTCGCGATTTGACCGCGGGTCGCGGCGCGCACGCATCGGTGGACGCGGCCGGGGTGCCAAAGTCCTTTCAGGCGATGCTGCACGGTACGCGCGTCGACGGCACGGCGGTCGTCGTTGCGATCCACCATGAGCCGGTCGTGATCCCGCCCTTCGACCTGCTGATGCCGGAAGTGCGCCTGACTGGGGTCGCGATGTCGGTGAATGCGTTTCCGAGCGTCATCGCGGAGATGGCGAGCGGCACCTATCCGCTCGACGGCTGGGTCGAGACGATTCCCTTCGATGGTCTTCTCGATCAGGGCTTCGAGAGACTGCGGCGCCAGGAGGGGATGAAGATCCTGGTCGATGTCGGCGCGACGGGGCGGCGGGGAGTGAGCGGGCATGGGGTGAACGAATGAGCCGTCGATCGACGATCTGGCCATTTCTCGGCTATGCGCTCGGGTATGCGCTCGCCGCCTGGAGCCAAGCGGGCCACTCTGCCGACTCGACTGCAAATTCGACTGCAAATTCGGCCGCGAATGTCGACATGGCGCGGCTGCTCTCGGCCGATCGCGAACCGGGTCAGTGGATGAGTCCCGGGCGAACCCTTGATGAACAGCATTTCAGCCCACTCAGGCAAATCGATGTGGACCACGTCAAACAGCTGGGGCTTGCGTGGTACTACGACCTCGACACCGCGCACCGCGGCCAGGAGTCGACGCCGCTGGAAATCGACGGAGTCATGTACGTCACCGGCGCCTGGAGCAAGGTGTTCGCGCTCAATGCCAATACCGGCGCGCCGCTGTGGACTTATGATCCGAAGGTCCCGGGCCAGGCCGCCATCAATGCTTGTTGTGATGTCGTCAACCGCGGCGTGGCGGCGTGGAAGGGCCGCATCTACCTGGGCACGCTCGACGGCCGGCTGATCGCCCTCCATGCGGCGAGCGGCAAGCCCGCTTGGGTCGTGAAGACCGTGCCGGAGGGCGGCCGGTACACCATCACGGGCGCTCCGCGCATCGTCAAGAACCTGGTACTGATCGGAAACGGCGGCGGCGAGATGGGCGTGCGCGGGTACGTCACGGCCTACGATGCCGCGACCGGCAAGCAAGTGTGGCGCTTCTACACCGTGCCCGGCGATCCCTCCAAGCCCTTCGAATCGCCGGCTCTCAAAGCGGCGGCCAAAACCTGGAGCGACGAATGGTGGAAGGCCGGCGGGGGCGGCCCGGTCTGGGACTCGATCGTCTACGATCCCACGCTCAATCTCGTTTACATCGGCACAGGCAACGGGACGTGGAACCGCGCGAAGCTCAGCGGCGATTCGCTGTACCTGTCGTCGATCGTGGCGCTGAAGGCCGACACCGGAGAGTACGTGTGGCACTATCAAACCACCCCGGGCGATGAGTGGGACTTCGATGCCTGCTCGCCGATGATTCTTGCCGATCTCGAGATCGGCGGAGCGAGGCGCGCCGTTCTCATGCAGGCGCCGAAGAACGGTTTCTTCTACGTCCTCGATCGAGCGACCGGAGAATTGATATCCGCCGACGCGTTCACGACGCTCACGTGGGCGAAGGGAGTGGACCCAAAGACCGGCCGGCCTATCGAGGCCGAGGGCGCGCGGTACAGTGAAAGCGGCAAACCGTTCCTCTCCATGCCTGGGCCCGGCGGCGCGCATAGCTGGCAGCCGATGTCGTTCAGCCCCATCACCCAACTGGTCTACATTCCCGTCATGGAAATCTCATTCCCATTTTTTCCCGACGAGACTCCGCAGCACCGCGAGCTCGCCTGGAATACGGGCGATGAGTTCAATTCGGGCGCCTTGCCCCAGGATCCGCACGTGAAGGCGCAGATCATCAGCAGCCTCAAAGGGCAGCTTGAGGCCTGGGATCCAGTCGCGCGCAAAGCGGCTTGGCGCGTGGAGCTCGGTCATCCGTGGAATGGCGGCGTGTTGGCCACCGCGGGCAATGTCGTGTTCCAAGGAACCGGCATGGGCGAGTTCGTTGCCTACCGCGCCGACACGGGCGAGCGGCTGTGGTCCGCCGCGACCCAGGCCGGCGTGCTCGCCGCGCCCATCTCCTACCAACTCGACGGCGAGCAATACGTGGCGGTCGAGGTCGGCTGGGGGGGTGCCTTTGGCCTCGCGGCGGGCGAGTTGGCGCGAGCGTCCCACACTGCCTCGAACCAGCCGCGTGTGCTCGTGTTCAAGTTGGGCGGAACGGCGCAGCTGCCGGCGGCGACGGCGGTTGCGGCAGAGGTACTGAGCCCGCCCCCCGATGCGGCCCCGGCGGCGACCGTCGAGAAGGGCAAAGCGCTCTACCAGACATACTGCTCGAGTTGTCATGGCGACAGCGCAACCGGGTCTGGAGTATTACCCGACCTGCGCCACTCCGAGGCCATCAAGAGCGCGGAAGCGCTCGACAACATTGCACGCCAGGGCGCCCTGAAGAGCCGCGGCATGGTCGCGTTCAA
>JBEKVP010000351.1:0-3595 GCA_049513935.1 Steroidobacteraceae bacterium | reverse complement strand
TCGAAGACCGTGCGCTCATTCGCATAGCGCGCCGCGCGCTCCACGAACCAGTAGCCGTCGCCGACGCACTCCGCGGCGATCAGCGCGCGTTCCGCATTCAGGCCGTCGAGCAGGTACCTGAATCCCTCGCCCTCGGCGCCGATCAAATTGTCCGCGGGGATCTCCAGATCGTCGAAGAACACCTCATTGGTCTCGTGATTCACCATATTGGGAATCGAGCGCAGCGTCATGCCCTTGCCGATGGCCTCCCGCAGATCGACGATGAAGATCGACATGCCGTCGGATTTCTTCTTGACGTCCGCGAACGGGGTGGTACGAGCGAGCAGCAGCAGCAGATCGGAATGGCGCACGCGCGAAATCCACACCTTTTGTCCGTTGACGATGTAGCGGTCCGCCTTGCGGACCGCGCTCGTTTTGAGCCGCGTGGTGTCGCTTCCGCTCGTGGGCTCGGTGACCGCCATCGACTGCAGCCGCAGTGTGCCCGAGGCGATCTTGGTCAGATAGTTCCGCTTCTGGGCGGGCGATCCATGACGCACCAGAATGCTCATCACGTACATCTGGCCGTGACACGCACCGGAGTTGCCGCCCGCGCGGTTGATTTCCTCCATGATCACCGATGCCGCCGTGAGGCCGAGTCCCGAGCCTCCAAACTCGGTTGGGATCAAGGCCGCGAGCCAGCCGGCTTTCGTGAGCGCCTCGACGAACTCGGCCGGGTAGGCGCGCTCGGCGTCGACTTTGCGGAAATACTCGTCGGGAAATCCCGCGCACAGCGCGCGTACCCCGCTGCGTATCTCCTCGTGGCCGGGTCCTGACCTCACGCAACCGCCAGCGCTCGGGCGAATGCCGCGCCGATGACGGCGGCATCCTCGGGCTTGAGGCAGGTCGGAGCGAGCAGCAGCACGCCGCGGTCCGCGTTGGTCGCATCGACGTGGATCGAAGGCGTACCGCTGCGCAGCGCGGCGGCGATGCTTGCGGCGTTCGGCCCGCTCGCATGCGGTGCGATCGCAATCTCGACCAGCGGCATCCCGGCGTGGCCGGCGTCGGGGACGGTGCGCGCCGTGAGCGAGGCCGCGCGCGGCAGTGCCTCGATCAAGGCCTGGGTGATCGAGCCGAAGCGCCGATTGCGCGCCGCATCGTCGTCCCGCGTAAATCGAGCCAACGCCGTGAGCAGCCCCGCGATCTGCTCCTTGCCGACCTTGCAGGGACGTCCGATGCCGTGGCGCGGGACCCCGGGGAAATCGCGCTTGTCGATGAGCCGGGCGGGCGGCTGCCAATCATCGTAGACATAGTCGAGATCGAGCTGCTGCAGCAGCGCCGAGGCGACCAAAGCGCGTCTCCCGCACAGAATTCCCGACGCCGAGGGGCCGCCGATGCCTTTGCCGCCGCTGAACACCACGAGGTCGGCGCCCGAATCGATGAAGCGGCGCAAGTTGTGGGCGGGCGGAAGCTGCGCGGCCGCATCGACGAGCACCGGTAGATTCGCGGCATGCGCGACGCGCACGACCTCCTCGAGCGGCGGACGCGCATCCGGTCCGGCGAGATAGAAGACGCCGGCAGTGCGCTCGCACACCGCGCCCGCAATCTCCCACGCTTCCGTATCGCGCACTCCGCAAGCAGTCAGTCGGTCGGGCAGGCCGACTTCGACGAGGCGCGCTCCCGCAGCGCGCACGCCGTGATCGTAGGAGTTGCGATGGCTCTTGGGAACGATGAACTCGTTGCGCATGCCCTCGGTTTGCGGGAGCTTCTCCATCTTCGCCGGATCGAATCCGGCGATGCAGGCGGCGGCGCCCAGCAATAGTCCGGCCATCGCGCCGGAGGTTACGATGCCCGCTTCCGCCCCCGTGCATAGCGCGATGAACTCGCTCGCGCGGCCCTGAAGATCGGCGATGTCGACGCTGCTTTGCGCGGCCTCTGCCATGGCGGCGATCACCTCCGCGTCGAGCGGGCTCGCACCGAGCCGCGTAACGGTTCCTGTCGCGTTGATCACGCGCGCGAGGCGCAGCTGCGCGGATATGTCAGTCACCTGATTGTCCCCATTGACCCTGTGATGTTGCGCTGCCAGACTCTAATCGTACCCAAGCCGCAGATCAAACCTCATGCCGACCCTCATGCCAACGAAGAAGGGCACCGAGAGCGCCGCGTTCAGCGCGCTGTCGGACGCAACCCCGGAAGATTGGCGGATCATCGACCGCGCGGAGAGCGAGTACCGGCGCAATCACGGGCCCGGGCGCGGCTTGATGACGCTGCTGTCGTCCCTCGCGAACGACGATGCGCTCGGCGTTCGGGTGAATCTGTATACGCATTGCCTGCAGACGGCGACCCGCGTGCTCGAGGCCGGCCTCGACGATGAGCTCGTCGTGGTCGCGTTGTTTCATGACCTGCCGGAAGCGTTCAGCGACAACCATCACGGGCTGCTCGCGGCGCAGATGCTCGCGCCCTGGCTGTCCGAGCGGCGTGCGTGGGTGCTTACGCATCACGTCGAGTTTCAGACTCATCACTTCGCGAACCATCCGACGCGCGACCGAAACGAGCGGGACCGATACGCCGGTCATCCGTGGTTTGCCGAGACCGCGGAGTTCTGCGAGCGCTACGACCAAAATTCATTCGATCCGTCCTACCCGACGCTCGCGCTTGCGGAGTTCGCGCCCATCGTGCGGCGCTTCTTCGCCGGTCCGCCGCCCCCGCCGGTGACCTTGCGCGACTGAAGCGCATCCTTACAGGCAAATCGGACGATTCTCACAGTCCGGCGGAGCGGTTGAGACTCGATGAGACGGATCGTTCGCAGCAATTGCCGTTTGCCGGAAGCATTGCCGAGGAGCATGCACTCCGCCTCGCGAAGCTCGTTTGACATCGAGGCAGCCGCTCTCTAGCATCCCGCGGCCTCTAGCCAACGCGGACGAGTACCAACTTGCACACGCCCGGAAAGCCCACGCCGGGGCAGCCAGCGAACACGCCGCAGGAGCTTGCGACTTCGCTGTGGAGACAGCATCGGGAGCGCGCGCGCTTCGAGTCGATTGCGGACCTCCTGCCGAGCATGCTGGCGGCCTACGCCGTGCAAGACGAGCTGGTGCGGCTGATGATTCCCTCGGAAGGAACGCCGGCGGGCTACAAGATCGGCCTCACCTCTCTGCGAATGCGTGAGATGTGCGGTATCGACGAACCGGTGGCCGGCGTTATCCTGGGGCGGCGGGTGCATCGCGGCGCGGCTCGGGTCGCCGCACGGGATTTCGTGCGGCTCGGGGTCGAGAGCGAACTGTGCCTGGTGATCGGGCAAGACTTGCCGCCGGGGCCATCTCGCTTCGCGCTCGAGGAGGTCGCGCGCGCCGTCGGCGGTGCCGCGGCGGCGTTCGAGCTGGTGGACGATCGAGAAGCGGACTACGGCGCACTCGATGCCTGTTCGCTCATCGCCGACAACAGCTGGAATGCCGGAGTCGTGCTGGGTGAGATCGCGCCGCTCCGTGCGGGTTCGGCCTCGATCGAGGTCGGCGCTCTCGACGGCACGTTGTGCATCGATGGGCAGTTGGCGGATCAGGGCAACAGCGCCGATGCGCTGACTCATCCGTTCGCAGTGGTGCAGTGGCTCGCGGACCACCTG
>JBEKVP010000350.1:0-3606 GCA_049513935.1 Steroidobacteraceae bacterium | reverse complement strand
CCCAGGTGATCACTTCCATGTTCCCCCACATTCGGCTGCTCTGCTCGAGCTTGTGGCCCATGCCTTGAAGGCGCGCGATCTCCTGATCCGTCAGCGCCCCTTTCTCGTACTCGACCACGTCGGGCAGATACTGATGGTGATAGCGCGGATCCTTGACGATATCCTGCGCACTCATGCCGTCCAGATAGTCGAGCGTACCCAGGATCACCATGCTGATGATGTAGCTGCCGCCGGGGCTGCCGACGATCATGAGCCCCTTCGACGTCTCGACGAAGCTCGGCGTCATGCTGGAGAGCGGCCGCTTGTTGCCGGCGATGGCATTTTCGGCGTTTCCCACCAAGCCGAAGGCGTTGGGCGTGCCGGGCTTGATGGAGAAATCGTCCATGGTGTTGTTGAGCATCACGCCGGTCCGCGGGACCATGTCACCGGTGCCGAAAAATAAGTTGATCGAAATGGTGCCCGCGACGCGATTGCCTTCTGCATCGAGCACCGAGAAATGCGTGGTGTCCTGCCCCACCGGGGCGGTCTCGATCCCCGGCAACATGTCGCTCGGCATCGCCTTGTCGGAGCGGATGCTCGAGCGCTGTCCGGCCGCATAGTCCTTGTTCACGAGCTGCGCGAGCGGCATGGTGACGAAATCCGGATCGCCCAGGTAGACCGCCCGGTCGCGGTAGGCGCGCTGCATGGCTTCGATCACCAAGTGCTTGCGCGTGGCCGTATCGACGTGCTTTAAGTCGAAGCCCGCCAGGATGTTGAGCGCGTCCAGCAGCGCCACGCCGCCCGAGGAGGGCGGCGAGGCGGACACGATGCGCGCGCCGCGGTAGCTCCCGACCAGGGGCTTGCGCTCGATCACGCGATAGGCTGCTAGATCCTCGAGCGTCCAGATGCCGCCGCCCGCGCGCACCCCGTTCACCAGGTCCTGCGCGACCCGTCCGCCGTAAAACCCCTTGGCACCCTGCTTGGCCATGGCCTCGAGCGTCTCGGCGAGATCGGGTTGCTTGATGAGGGCGCCGAGCTCCGGTACCGCGCCGCTCGGAGTCAAGAACACCTTGGCCGCGTCGGGCGAGCGCAGCAGGCGCTCGCGCTTGTAGCGGATCGCGCCTTGAAGTCTCGCGTACAGCGGAAAGCCCTCGCGGGCCAGGCGAATCGCGGGCTGCAAGCTCACGCTCAAGGGGAGCTTCCCGAAGCGGCGCGCCAGGTACTCGAATGCGGCCGGCTCGCCGGGAATGCCTGCCGCCAGCGGCCCGTCGATCGAGGCGCGGGCGATGGGATTGCCGGCCGAATCGAGGTACATGTCCCGCGACGCAGCCGCCGGGGCTTTCTCGCGCGCATCGAGCATGGTCTCGAGCCCGTCGGACTCGCGATGCAACAGGTAGAATCCGCCGCCGCCCAACCCCGAGCTCGTGGGCTCGACCACAGCGAGCGCGGCGGAGACCGCGATCGCCGCGTCAAACGCGTTGCCGCCGTGCGCCAGCATCTCCTGGCCCGCCCGGCTCGCCAGCGGATAGGCGCTCGCGATCGCTCCCTGGTGGGCGACTGCCTCGGCCGCACGCTGCTCGGCCCGCATCATCGGGTGGGTTTGAGGCCGCGCGGCCGGCGCGGGCGCGACCTCGTCGGCGCGGCAAAGCGGCGCAAACGCGAGGGGCGCGAGTGCGAGCGCCGCAGAGAGGCCTGCGGCCGCGAGCCGAATCATGCACGGTGCGCGCCGCGGCATCGGCTTAGCTGCCGCTCTGCCCCTCAAAGCTGGCGATGCCGCTTCAGTTCGACTTCCACGATAGGATGCACGAACTCGGACACATTGCCGCCCAGCACCGCGATCTCGCGCACCAGCGTCGAGGAGATGAACGTGTACTGTTCTTGCGGGGTCATGAACACCGACTCGATCTCCGGCGACAGATGCCGGCTCATATTAGCCAACTGAAACTCGAATTCGAAGTCGGACACCGCGCGCAAGCCGCGCACGATCACCGAGAGTCCGTTTTGGCGTGCAAAGTCGACGGTGAGGCCCACATAGCCGCGCACCTCGACGTTATGCACGTCCGCGAGCACGCGCCTCGCCATGTCGACGCGCTGCTCGAGCGAGAACATCGGCGCCTTGTTGGGATTGGCGGCGATTGCGACAACCAAGCGGTCGAAGATGCTGGCCGCCCGGCGCACCAGATCATGGTGACCGTTGGTGATGGGATCGAAAGTTCCCGGATACACGGCGGTTCTTTTATTCATTGCCCTACCTGAGCGGTGACGCGCGCCAGATGATAACCCACCTCGCCCGCCGACTTCGATTTCACGAGGTCCCAGTGCGGCGGCACGGCGGGGATGCCGGCCGCGCGCTCGCTCTCGAGATAGACCCAGCCGCCGGCTTTGACCCAACCGCCCGCGTCGATCGACGCCACGCACTCGCGCAGATAGCCGCGGCCGTAGGGTGGATCGAGGAATATCCCGTCGAACGGCTCGCCGGGCGCGGCCAGAAAGCGCTCTGCCGCGGTCTCGATCACCTGCGCCCTCGAGCTGCCGCCCAAGCGCTCGAGCTCGGAGTTGAGCGCCTGAGCCGCCTCGCGGGCCTGCTCGACGAACACCACTTCCCGCGCGCCGCGCGACAGAGCCTCGATCCCGAGCGCTCCGGAGCCGGCAAACAGATCGAGGCAGCGCGTGCCTGCAACGGACTGCTGCAGCCAATTGAACAAGGTCTCGCGCACCCGGTCGGGCGTTGGCCGAAGTCCCGGCGAGTCGGGAAACTGCACGCGTCGGCCGCGCCATCCGCCCCCTATGATGCGCACGGCATTGCGCCGGCCCGGCGCGCTCTTCGGTTTGGATGCATTGACTCTCATCGGCCGCATCATACCTGCAAGCGCGCTAAGGTCCCGCGCGGCCACGGGCGCGGGTAAGCGCCGGCGCGGCTTCCGAAACTCGGGGCGCGAGTCGCTCTGCTAAGCTTCCGGATTATGACGAACGAATCCGAGAAGCCCGGCCTCCGGGGCTTCTTCAAGCGGCTGCGCGCCAAGTTGAATGTCGGGCCGGCGTGGCTCACGACGGACATCAAGGATCTGCTCCCGGGCCGAAAGATCGATGCCGACATCCTCGACGAGCTGGAAACGCGCCTGATCACCGCGGATGTCGGCGTGGAGGCGAGCGCGCGCATACTGGAGGGACTCCGAAAGCGCGTCGCGCGCAACGAGCTCGCCGACGTGAACGCCTTGCTCGCTGCGTTGGGTGAGTCGATGACCGACATCCTGAGGCCGGTGGAGCGCGCGCTCACGATCGACCCGGCCGTCAAGCCCTTCGTCATCCTGGTGGTGGGAATCAACGGCGCGGGGAAGACGACGACCATCGGCAAGTTGGCGCACCGGCTGCTCGCCGAGGGCAGGAGCGTGATGCTCGCGGCCGGCGACACATTTCGCGCCGCGGCCCGAGAGCAACTCACCGTGTGGGCCGAGCGCAATGGCGTGCCCATCATCGCGCAGCAGTCGGGCGCCGAGCCGGCGGCGGTCATCTTCGACGCCTTGCAGGCGGCGCGCTCGCGGCACATCGATGTTTTGATCGCGGACACCGCCGGGCGTCTGCATACCCAGACGCATCTGATGGACGAGCTGAAGAAGGTCAAGCGCG
>JBEKVP010000349.1:0-3611 GCA_049513935.1 Steroidobacteraceae bacterium | reverse complement strand
AGCTCGACCAGTGTCTTGCTGATCGCGAGGCCGAGCCCGGTGCCGCCGTAGCGGCGGCTCCTCGCGGTGTCACCCTGCGCGTACTGCTGGAACAGCGTCGCCATCTGCTCCGCCGGTATGCCGATGCCGGTATCGGTGACGCTGATCTTGACATGAGCGGGATCGAGCGCCTCGGCACCGATCACGACCGAGCCGCCTTCGGTAAATTTCACCGCGTTGCCGGCGAGATTGAGCAGCACCTGGCGGATCCGCACGGGGTCGCCCTTGATGAACTTCGGCAGTCGCGGATCGTAGCGCACCAGCAGGGCGACGCCGCGCTCGAGCGCCGCGGATTGGAGAATCGCACGCACTCCTTCGCACACGTCGTGCAGAGCCATGTCGATTTTTTCCACCGTCATCCGGCCGGCCTCGATCTTGGAATAGTCGAGAACGTCGTTGATGACGGTGAGCAGCGCATCCCCGGATCGCTGCACGATCTGTGCGAACTCGCGCTGCTCCCGGCTGAGCGGCGTGTCGAGCAGGAGGTTCGCAAATCCCAGCACCCCGCTCATCGGCGTGCGCATTTCGTGGCTCATGACCGCGAGGAGGTCGCCTTTCGATTTTGCCGCCGCCTGGGCGTTCTGCGCCCGAATCTCAGCCTGCCGTTTGGCGGCCGCGAGCCGCGCCTGCGCTGCCCGGTCGCGTAAGCGCGCCCGCAGGGCGGCGCGGCTCAAGCGCACCACGACGAAACCGGTGAGGACCGAAAGAAGCGTCACGGCGACGAACGCGCCGATGCCCGCCCGCCGGATGGCGCCGATGCGCGCATCGAAGTCTCGGACCCACATGTCGACGCCGACCACCCCGGCGAAACGGCCGCCGCGATCGAAGAACGGCGCATACGCGCTCATGTAGCTGCGCAGCGCTTCCTGGACGGGCGTGTCGTTGACTGCGGCCTCTTGCCGTTCGAGCGCGCGGCGCAGCGTGGGATCGAAGGTATCGTGCGGCGCCATGATGAGCTCGGGCGGCTCGCTGTCTCCCGGCACGCGATACAGATAGTCGGTGCCGAGAACGTAGTAGATGCGCCCGCGCTCGAGGACGGCGGTATAGACGTAGATGATGTCGGAAGTCGCCTTGTGGAACTTCACCAGGGGCTCGAGCAGCGCCAGGTGCTCCGCGCTGCCTGCCTGCGCCTGCGATCGGATGGTGCGGTGCAAATCGCCGTCCACCAACGTCGCCGCCGCTCGCGCGAGCTGCTTGAGCTCGGACCGCACGGCGTCGAGCTGAGCCTCGCGCGCGGCGTGCCATAAGTAAAATAGCCCGAGCGAGGCGATGACCCAAACGGCCGCTCCGGCCGCGAATCCATGAGCGAGCGGCCGATTGATACGCCGAAACGGTCGTTTCCAACTGTGAGATGACAGGCCGGCCACTCTAAAGCCCAAGGGCGGGACAAAAGGCCCTGTCCTCAATATCGGCGCCGGCGACTCGTCCTTGAGCCATAGCAGCGCTCCAACCCGCTCAAGCGACGCTTGCCGAGGTGCCGCGACGGCGCACCTCGGCGGCGTCGAGGATCTCCGCGATCTGATCGGCGAATCGGCGCGTATTGACCGGCTTGGTAAGATAGCCGTCGCAGCCCGCCACCTCCGCTCGTTGATCGTCGCCCTTCATCGCAAATGCGGTGAGCGCAACCACAGGCACGTGCGCGAGCCGCGGATCGGCCTTGAGGAGACGCGTCAGGGCGAGGCCGTCGATTCCGGGAAGCGCGATGTCGACCACGACGAGGTCCGGCATCAGGCGCGTCAGCGTGCGCTGCGCCTGCTCCGCATCCGATACGCGTTCGGTCTTGAAGCCGCTGATCTCTAGCAGTTCCCCGACCAGCTTCAGGTCGATCGGATTGTCGTCGACGATGAGAATATGTCCGCGCATTTACAGGGCCGAGGCAACACTTTTCACGCTGCCAGTTTATACGCGGGCCATATCGGGCAAAACCTCAAAAGACCGGGCAATTTGCGCGAAAAGAGTGACCCCGGTCGGATTTTCGCTAATCCACGCCGGGAGCCCGTCCGAGTGTTCCCTAGTGCGCCGGTACGCTGCACGGCGGATGCCGCGGGCAGGCGCCGCTGCGGGGACAGATCACGCTCGCCGGTGAGTCGAGCGCATCCGCGATCCACGCGATATTGAGCACCTGCGAGGCGGCGCGAATGTTGGCGGCGGCTTCGGCCGGAATCCGGCCGTCGCCGCCACGCCGGCAGGATTCCGCGACGGCCGCCACCACGCTCTCGCCATCGATCCCTTGCGCATCGAGTGCCGGGAGCAAATCGACGCCCACCGACAGGACGTGCAGCTCATCGATCGCATCGCGCGTCAGCAGCGAATGACAGCAATACAAGCGCGCCCGCTTTCCGTCTTGCATCACTGAAATCTGCGACTTCGGAATCTGCAGATGCGCCGCCGTCGGCGGCGCTTGCTGCAGCAATCGAAACACCGCCCAGCGCGGACACGGATCGGACACGAGGCTCATGTTGCCCCAGGGCAGCGGAATGCCGTTTCCGCGATAGACTGCGCGCAGATAGCCGGGCGCGTAAGCATCGAAGAAATGCCAGTGCCGGTAGGGAGAGACCGCCGTCATGCGGCGCATGACCAAGGCCGGCGTCACCCCGAGCTTGCGGCACGCGGCGACTTGATGCGCCTCGCGGATCAGGAAGCGGCGGAACGGGATCCGCGGACACAACAATGCGCCGGCGAAGAAACTGCATTCGAAGTCCCGCCAGGCGAACAGCACATCCTGCGCGCCCATCCCCGCGGTCGAAGCCGAGGGCTCGCCTTCGCCGGTGGACGCGGCGCTGTGGGGCGAGATCACGCCGTCGCCGTTATGCAGGATCTTGTGGCCGACGAAGAACGCGATCTCGTATTTGAGCCGCTCTTCCTGGTTGCGCAGCCGCTTGTTGATGAGCACCGTTCCGGGCGCCTCGAAACGGGCGCGCACCAGAGCGCCCTTGCGGCCGTCGCCGTCGAACCAGCGGACCTCGAGGCCGTGGCGCTTGCAGATGTCCATCAGATCCTCGAGCGTGAGCGGCATCTGGCGCTTGCCGCCCTGCTCTGCCGCCCGCTCGATGTCCGGAAAATTGTTGTGACGCGTCTCCTGCCAGACGCGGATCAGAAGCTGCGCGAATTGCCGGCCGGTCGTGCCGGTTTGCGACAAAAGCTCGGGCAACGCGTTCTGCAGCAGCTCCGAAGAGAACAGGAATGCGGGCTCCAGCGGCATGGCCTCGAGACCGCCCCGGCTGCGTTGGGAGGGCGCGGCCTCGACTTCGGTGTTCTCGTCGAGAAACCAGCGCACGTCCTTGCTGAAGATTCCGGCCAGCATCTCGAGCGTGGCCCGGGAAGGCGTGCGCTTGCCGGTCTCCACCATGCTGAGATAGGAAACCGAGGCCGCGCTCTCGGCATCGATTTGCACGCACCGGGCGGAGAGCTCATCCAACGTCAGCCCGTTGCGCTTGCGCAGGGCACGCAGCTTCGCGCCGAGAAAGTGGCCCTGCCGGTTCAAGCCCGCCATCGCGCCCCGCTTTTGTAAAATTCACAAAAAATTCTTTGTGAAATTCACAATGTCAAATTTCGGCTGTGTAAATATTCCG
>JBEKVP010000348.1:0-3613 GCA_049513935.1 Steroidobacteraceae bacterium | reverse complement strand
CACGAGCCTTGCACTCATGGATGCCGGCGTGCCGATCAGCGCGCCGGTGGCCGGCGTCGCGATGGGCCTGGTCAAGGAAGGCGCGCGCTTTCAGGTGCTCACCGACATCCTCGGCGACGAAGACCACTTGGGCGACATGGATTTCAAGGTAGCCGGAACCAAAGAAGGGGTCACCGCGCTGCAGATGGACATCAAGATCACCAGCATCACGCGCGAGATCATGCAGGTGGCGCTCGATCAAGCCCGGGCCGGGCGGCTGCACATCCTCGGTGAGATGAACAAGGTGCTTAGCCGACCGCGCGAGAACATGTCCGAATGGGCGCCTACCATCATCACTTTGAAGATCGATCCGGAGAAGATCCGCGACGTGATCGGCAAGGGCGGCGCGGTGATCCGTCAGATCACCGAGGAGACGGGCACGTCCATCGATATCGAGAACGACGGCACGGTGAAGATCGCCTCGGTGCAGGGCGCGGCGGGCCGCGAGGCTCAGCGCCGCATCGAATTGATCACGGCGGATGTCGAAGTCGGCCGCGTATACGAGGGCCGGGTTGCACGTCTCATGGATTTCGGCGCTTTCGTCACCATTCTGCCGGGCCGCGACGGCCTGGTTCACATTTCGCAGATCTCCGAGGAGCGCGTCGAGCGCGTCGGCGACAAGCTCAAGGAAGGCGACGTGGTGCGCGTCAAAGTGCTCGAGGTGGACCGCCAAGGCCGGGTCCGTCTCTCGATGCGCAATGTCGACGCGGCCTGACGGCGGGCGTCTCGCGCAAGCGTTGCGAAGGGCGCCCCGCAAGGCGAGAGCGGCGGTGGTGCTCGTTGCGCTGGTGGCGCTCGCCGGGGGCGGCGCCGCGGGCTATGGCGCCCCCGGCTATGGCGCCCCCGGCTATGGCGCCCCCGGCGGTCCGGCCGCCGCTTCCGTGGGCGAGGCAAGCGAGAGTTCCACCGGGACCGACGGTCTGTTCCTCAATTGGCTCGATCGCTCGGTCGCGCCGGGCTCTGACTTCTTTCGCTTCGCGAACGGCACCTGGCTCAAGAACAACCCGATACCGCCGGATCGCTCGTACTTTGGCGTCGATACCATCCTGGATCAGCAGAACCAGGGCTTCATCCGCAGCCTGATCGAGCGCTTGAGCGGCGAAGCTTTACCGCCGGGCAGCGCGCAACGCAAAGTCGCCGACTTCTATGCGAGCGGCATGGACGAGCAGGCCATCGAAGCGGCCGGCGCGGCGCCGCTCGCGGCGGAGCTCGAGCGCATCGCCTCCATCCGCGACCCGGGCGCGCTGCCCGAAGAGTTCGCCCATCTTCAGTCGATCGGGGTAGCGGCGCCGCTCTCGCTCGGCCAAATGCAGGACTTCAAGGACTCGACGCAGGTCATCGCGGTGGCGAGCCAGAGCGGCCTCGGGCTGCCGAACCGCGATTATTACTTGAAGAGCGAGCCGACCTTCAAGGCGGCGCGCGCCGCCTACATCGATCACGTTGCCCGGATGCTCGCGTTGCTGGGCGATTCGACGTCCGACGCGGCGCGCGAATCGAGGGCGGTGATGGCGCTCGAGACGCGGCTCGCGGATGCGTCGATGTCGGACGTCGAGCAGCGCAATCCGAGCGCGATCTACCACCCCGTGACGCTCCCGGGCGCGGCGGCGTTGACCCCCCACCTCGACTGGCACCAGTATCTGTCCGATCTCGGACATCCCGATCTCGCCGGGCTCAACGTCGGCATGCCGCGCTTCTTGAAGGCCGTCGACCGCGAGCTTGCGCGCACGCCGCTCGAGGACTGGAAGACCTATCTTCGCTGGCAACTCCTCGACGCCTACGCACCGTACCTGTCCAATGCGTTCGTGGAAGAGGACTTTCGCATGGCCTCCGCCCTCAGCGGCGCACAGCAGCTGCAGCCGCGATGGCTGCGGGTGCTGCATGCCGAAGATGATGCCTTGGGCTTTGCGATCGGGCAGCTTTACGTCGCGCAGAAATTCCCCAAGGCCGCGCGCGACGCGGCGATCGACATCGTGGCGCACATCCGCGAAGCGCTGCGCCGGGACCTCGACTCGCTCGCCTGGATGACGCCCGCGACGCGCAAAGCCGCACAGGAAAAGCTCGATCTGATGGAGCTCAGGATCGGTTATCCCGACAATTGGCGCGACTATTCCGAGCTCGCCATCGACCGCGGCCCGTACGTATTGAACGTGATGCGCGCGAACGCGTTCGAGCTCAAGCGGCAGCTCGCCAAGATCGGCAAACCCGTCGACCGCAGCGAGTGGTACATGACGCCGCAGACGGTGAACGCATACTACGATCCCTCGATGAACAGCTTGAACGTGCCGGCGGGCATCCTGCAGCCGCCTTATTTCGACATGCGCTGGACGAGCGCGGTGAACTACGGTGCGACCGGTGCGACCATCGGCCACGAGATGACGCATGGATTCGACGACGAGGGTGCGCAGTTCGACGGCCACGGCAACCTCAAGAATTGGTGGGCGCCCAAGGATCTGGCCAAGTTCCGCGAGGCGACGCGCTGCATTGCCGAGCAGTACTCGCGCTTCACCGTGGGCGGCGGCTTGCACGTACAGGGCGAGTTGGTGGCGGGCGAGGCCACCGCGGATCTCGGCGGCCTTGAGCTGGCGTGGCGCGCATTGCATGGGCTCGGCGCCGCGCCGCCGCCGCCCGGAGGTGAGGAGTTCACGCCCGATCAGCAGTTCTTCATCGCCTTTGCGCACTCCTGGGCGGGCGCGATTCGCCCAAAACAAGCCGAGGAGCTCGTTACCACGGACCCGCACCCGCCGTCGGAGGACCGCACCAACGCGACTCTCGCAAACAGCGCGGAATTTCAGCGGGCTTTTTCGATCTCGACTCCCAGTCCCATGGTCAAGCCGGACCGCTGCGTCATTTGGTAAGGTTCGAGTCGTCCCGCTCCTTGTCAGCTTCGCGGATGCGTACCGGGGACAGCGGCTTGAAGCTTTCCTCCGACGCACGGCGCACCGGTGTATCGGCGGCGCCGAATACCTTCGGCCGATCCCTCGCCTGGATGTGCTGGCTTAGATACTGCTTCAAGCTCTGATCCAGGTGGCCGCTCACCGAACTCTGCACGTTGCTGCCGTAGGAGCGGATCACATTGACCATGAAGTCTTGCGTCAAGATCGGCTCGGGCAGATGCTCTTGTTCGGCGATGACCTGCAACAGGATGCTGCGGGTGATATCCGCATTATTCTTCTTGTCCACGACAACGAAGTCGATTTTCTCGACGACCAACCGACGCACGTCCGCCAACGTGATGTACCGGCTTTCAACGGTATCGTACAGGCGGCGATTGGGATATTTCTTAATCACTCGCGGATCGCTCATAGGGCTCCTCGCTCGTGTTGGCCGACGCGTTACCGGAAGATGCCGGTCCGTGCCAAACCAATGACCAGTCATTGGATATTGCAGCCAAAGGATAGCGCAACGCAGCGTTAAGGCAAGCCGGCTTTGTCCTTCACGGGTGTCGGCCAGCGCTTAAGCGTCCAAATGCAGCATTTGGCGGCTCGCTACACGGTTTACGTCCCAACGACCCTTCGCCCAGGCCCAGGCGGCGGCGATTCCGCCGTCGGCAATCGCAGACGGTGGATCGAGGCCG
>JBEKVP010000347.1:0-3616 GCA_049513935.1 Steroidobacteraceae bacterium | reverse complement strand
AGGAGGATTGGGACCACTTCGAACCCATGATGAAGAACGCCGTGCATCGCATTCCGGCGCTCGGCACGGCCGGCGTGCGCAGCTTCATCAATGGACCCGAGAGTTTCACCCTCGATGGCGCACCGCTCATCGGTGAATCGCCGGAAGTTCGCGGACTGTTCGTGGCCGCCGGTATGAATTCGAGCGGCGTCGTGTACGGCGGTGGGGTCGGCTGGGTCCTGTCCGAATGGATGATGTCGGGGAAGCCGCCCATCGACTTGTGGACGGTCGACATCCGCCGCTATTCGCGGGCCGACAACACGCTCTTGAGTCTCTCCAAGCGGATTCCGGAGGTGCTCGCGAAGCACTTCGAGATCCCCTGGCCGGGAATGGACTACGACACGCTGCGCGGGGTTCGGCGCACACCGCTCCATGGCGCGCTCGAGAAGCGCGGCGCGCATTTCACCCAACGAGCCGGCTGGGAGCGTCCGGCTTGGTTTGCTGCCGGTCCATCGCCGCTCTCGGCGGCGCGGACCTACGGCGCCCCGCCTTGGTTCTCGCTCTGGCGGGAGGAACACCAGGCGGCGCGCAACACCGTGGCGATCTTCGACCAAACACCGTTCGCAAAATTATTGCTCCAAGGACGCGACAGTACGGAGTTTCTCGAGCATGCGTGTGCCAACCGCATGTCGCGGCCGGTCGGCAGTGTCGTCTATACGCCGCTCCTCAATGAGTCCGGCGGCATCGAGAGCGATTTGACCGTCACTCGACTCGACGGTGAAACGTATTTATTGGTGACCGGGAGTCAGCAGGCGACCAGGGACATGCATTGGCTGCGGAGCCAATTCCCGACCGGCGCGCATCTTTGCCTCACCGACGTGACATCCGCCTATGCGGTCATCGGTGTATGCGGACCGCGCTCGCGGGAGCTGCTGTCCCGGGTGAGTCCCGCGGATTTCTCGAATTCCGCCTTCCCGTTTCAGACGGCGCGCCCCATTGAAATCGGTTATGCCCTGGGCCTCGCCTTGCGCGCCTCCTATACGGGAGAGCTCGGGTGGGAATTGTACGTACCCGCCGAATTCGCCGCGGGCGTGCTCGACACCTTGATCGATGAGGGCACCGCGTTCGATGCCAAACTCGCCGGAGTGTACGCGATGAGCTCGCTGCGCATCGAGCGAGGGTTCAGATCCTGGGGCCACGACATAGGACCCACCGTCTCGCCCTTCGAGGCCGGTATCGGTTTCGCGGTGGATTTTGACAAGCAGTCGTTCATCGGCAGGCGCGCGCTCATCGACTCGCGGATCCCCGCTCGCCGGCTCTTGAGTTTCGTCTTCGATAGCGACGAGCCCTTTCCGCATCATCATGAACCGATCTACCGCGACGGGGAGCGCTGCGGCTCGGTCACATCGGCCTCTTTCGGCCATACGCTGGGACGCCCGGTGGCCCTGGGATGGGTGCAGGGCGGCGCGATGAACGCCGAGGGCATCGCGCAGAGCCGCTTCGAGATCGAGGTCGCCGACCGCCGCCATCCGGTCACGGCTCACCTGCGAGCGCCGCTCGATCCGTCCGGATCCCGCATGCGAAAATGAGCCAGATCGCAGGGGTCCGAGAGATGAACCCGTCAGAGGCCAAGATGTATCAGTCAGACCTGAATTGGAACGAACGGGCGCAGCGCGTATTTCCTGGAGGCGCGCTCGGCGCGTTTACCCTACCCGCGGGCGAGGAATTCGTCATTGCCCGGGGCGAGGGGGCGCATCTTTACGACACCGACGGGCATCGTTATATCGACTGCGTTTTGGGTTCCGGTCCCATGATCCTCGGGCACGCGCATCCGGCGATCGTGTCGGCCGTGCGCGCGCAGCTCGAGCGCGGCTCGCAGTTCTACACCGTGAACGATGCAGCCATCCGTTTGGCCGAGACCATCCTCGCGGCCACCGGTTGGGCCGAACGGCTCAAATTCACGAGCACCGGATCCGAGGCGACGTATTTCGCTCTGCGGCTCGCGCGTGCGGCAACCGGACGCGACAAGATCTTGAAGTTCGAAGGGGCATATCACGGCCACCACGACTACGTGATGATGAGCACCACCCCCTCGGCGCCCGCGGAATTCCCCAAGGCCCTGCCCGACAGCGCGGGAATTCCCCGCGCACTCGAGTCCGAGGTGCTGATCGCGCCCTTCAACGATCTCGATCAAGCGGTGCGCCTCGTCGACGCACACCACGATCAATTGGCTGCTGTCATCATCGAGCCCGGTTGCCGGCTGATCGAGCCGCGGCCCGGATTCTTGCAGGGATTGCGCGAGGCGACCCGCCGGCACGGCATCGTCCTGGTATTCGACGAGGTCGTGACCGGGTTTCGCGTCGCCTACGGCGGCAGCCGAGCGCTACACCACGTGACCCCCGACTTGATCTGCTTCGGGAAGATCATCGGCGGGGGCTATCCGCTCGCGGCCGTGGCGGGAACGCGCGATCTCCTCGAGTTCGCGAACCCGCGCAAGCGCGGTCCCCGCTACGCCTACGTGAGCGGCACGCTGAACGGCAACCCGCTCGCCGCCACGGCCGGCCTCGCGACTCTCGAGGAGCTGCGGCGGGCCGGCGTCTATGAGCAGCTGAATGCGGCCGGAACCCGCCTGAGGCGCGCGCTCGCCGATGTGTGCCGCGAGCTGCGGATCCCGGCGCAAATTCTGGGCATTGCCTCCATGCTGAACGTCTACTTCACGGCCACGCCGATTCACGATTACCGCACGGCACGCACGGAAGATCTCGCACGCAAGGACAAACTGAACCGCGAGCTGTTGCGGCGCGGCCTCATCGCCAACCTGAGTGCGAAGCTGTATCTGTCCACCGCCCACACCGACGAGGTGCTCGACGAGACCATCGCCATTTTTGCCGACGCGTTGCAGAGCGTCTCACACGAATGACAGGGCCGGCGGTGCGATCGAGCATCTCACTGCAATCATCAAGAGAATGGTGCTGCCATGAACTTTGACCCCCCACCGCTGCCCGGACTTCGCCTGACCGCAACCGCGGCGACCTCCCCTACGCTCCCCGGCTGGGCGTACACGGACCCGGCCGTCTTCGAGCGCGAGCGCGAAGCGATCCATTTTCGCAGCTGGCACTACGCCGGGACGACTCAGGAGCTCTCGAAGCCCGGGGACTACCTGACGGCACAGATTCTGGATCAGAACATCATCGTGATCCGCGGCAAGGACGGTGCCTTGAGGGGGTTCTATAACGTCTGTCAACATCGGGGCCACGAACTGCTGCGCGGCCGAGGTCGGGTCAACGCGATCACCTGCCCGTACCACGCATGGACCTACGGTCTCGACGGGGGTCTGAACAGCGCGCGCGGCACGGCCGAGCTGCCGAACTTCGAGCGTGCGGCCTTCAACCTGAAGCCGGTGCGCGTCGAAGTGTTCGTGGGAAAGCTCATCTTTTTCAATCTCGATGCCGATGCGAGACCGCTCATCGAGCAGGCGGCCGATCTCGCGGAGGACCTCATGACGGAGATTCCCTCGTTCGAGCGCCTGACGGTGACGCCCGGACTTGCCACGGCGCAGATCCGGGCCAATTGGAAGGTGACGGTCGACAACTATCTGGAGTGCTATCACTGCCGGGTGGCACATCCCGCGCTCTCG
>JBEKVP010000346.1:0-3629 GCA_049513935.1 Steroidobacteraceae bacterium | reverse complement strand
GCTGCGAGTAGTCGGGCGGGTAGCGCTCGGTCTGCATGACCCGGCGGATGCGCTTGCCCTCCTCCTCCTCGGTGTAGTCGTGCTCGAAATACAGCGAGTTCAGCGTCTCGACCAGCGGCAGGTCGAGCACGCTCAAGTTGATGGCGGGCTGCTCGCTCTGATTGCCGTGGTTGTGCCAGGTGTCGTGCGGCGTGAGCACGAGATCGCCGGGGCCGAACACGATGTTCTCGCCCTCCACACCGGTGAAGTTCATGGACCCGGTCAATCCCAAGCGTATGGCATTGGGCGAGTGACGGTGGGGCGGCATGATCTCGACCGGGTCGTTCACCCGGTACGCGACGTAGAGCGTCGAGGCCGTGGCGCGTTGCGGCGCCAGGCCCGGATTGACCAGGACGAGCGAGCGCCGCTCCGAGGTCTCCGTCTTGATGAGCGCCGCCGAGCGATGCAGCAGGGGCTCGATTTGCCGTTGGTACTTCCAGATGAAGGGGACCGCCTTGCGGCCCTGCATCACCTGGCGGTCCTCGTCGTGAGCGACGCTGCGGTCGACCACCCAGTAGGGCGCCATGTGGTTGGCGTACACGTCGCGGTGCAAAGCGTCGAGCGACGCCTGCAGATCGCCGGTTTCGTTCAGCTTTTCGTCCGCGCGCATGCTCTTGAGAAACCTCTCACGAACCAATCCGGCCAAGTGGTTCCGACCGGATCGAGTCTGCCCGGAACCACGGCCGACGTCAACCGCAGTGGCACGCGTTGCCGAAGCCATTGGCGCAGCGTCTTGTGGTATCGTATTCGGGGTCATTACATCGGCTGCAGAATCATGGACCGAAGCGATCAGGCTCTCAGCAAAGTGCGCGAGTTCATCGAGAAACGCGACTTCGCGGCCGATGGACGCATCCCGCCGGAGAGGACGCTCGCGAGCGAGCTGCGCGTGGGGCGCCGCTCGCTGCGCCGGGCGCTCGAGGTGCTCGAACAGGAGGGACGCATCCATCGCCACCAGGGACGCGGAACCTTTGTGTACACCCCACCGGCCTATGGCGCCGTGGCGGCCGCGCCGGATGCGCGCCCGGCGAACGGTTCGGTGAGCCGCAGCCCCGCGGCCACGTTGGGCGACATTCTCGATTACACCAATCCCCTCGAGGTCATCGAGGTGCGGCTCGCGACCGAACCGGCCATGGCGCGCCTCGCGGCCTTGCGCGCGTCCGCCACCGAGATCAAGCGTCTGCAGACACTCGCGGAGAAAACCCGCGCGGCCGGCAACCCGGATACCTACGAGCGCGCCGATTCGCTGTTTCACCGGACCATCGCGGAGGCGGCCCGCAACACGCTGTTTCTCGCCTTCTTCGACACCATGTGCGCGCAGCAGCGCGACGCCGGCTGGCGCCGCCTCGGCGAGCATGCGCACTGCTACAAGCGCCAGGCGGTCTATGCCGGCTTCCATGAATCGATCGCCGCCGCGATCGCCGCGCGCAACGGCCAGGAGGCGTACGCGCAGATGCTGCGCCATCTCGGCGATGTTCAGCAGTACATCTATGAGCAGGCATTCCCCCGCTCGGAAGCGGCTCAATAGGGCCACCCTGCATTGGCTCAGGCTGTTGAGTTCGACTACATCATCGTGGGTGCGGGCTCGGCCGGGTGCGTCCTCGCCAACCGCCTGAGCGCCGACGCGGGCGTTTCGGTGCTGTTGCTCGAGGCCGGGGGCTGGGACCGCGACCCCTGGATCCACATCCCGCTCGGCTGGGGCAAGATACTGCAGAAGCGCCTGCACGATTGGGACTACTTCTGCGAACCCGAGGAGACGGTCGCCGGGCGGCGCATCGAGTGCGCGCGCGGCAAGGTGATCGGCGGCTGCTCCTCGACCAATGCGATGGCCTACGTGCGCGGCAATCGCGGCGATTACGATCGCTGGGCCGCGGCCGGCGGCGCGCCGGGCTGGTCCTACGAGGCGGTGCTGCCGTATTTTCGCCGGCAGGAGAGCTGGGAAGGCGGCGCGAGCGCTTATCGCGGGGGCGACGGGCCGCTCAGCGTGAGGACCTGCGGCTACCAGGATCCGCTGCTCGGCGCCTATGCCGAGGCCGGCCGGAGCGCCGGACATGGCTGGACCGACGACTACAACGCGCAAGTCCAGGACGGATTCTCGCGGCTGCAAATGACGATCGGCAGGGGCCGGCGCTCAAGCTCGGCCACTGCGTATCTGCGTCCGGCGCTGCGGCGGCGTAACCTCACCGTCCGGGTCCGCGCGCTGGCCAGCCGGATCGTGATCGACCACGGCCGGGCCACGGGGGTCGAGTATCTGCAGGCCGGCGCCGCGCACACGGCGCGGGCGCGCCGCGAGATCATTCTCGCGGGCGGCGTCATCAACTCGCCGCAACTCCTGATGCTCTCCGGGATCGGCCCTCAGGAGGAGCTCAAGCGGCACGACATTCCGATCACGGTGGCGCTGCCGGGCGTCGGGCGCAATTTGCAGGACCACGCCTCGGTGATCCTGATGTACCAGCGGCGCGAACCCGGCCCGTTCTTCGCGATGATGCGCTACGACCGCATCGCCCGCGCCGTCGCGAAAGCGTACCTCTTCGGCAAGGGCTTTGCCGCCGACGTGCCCGGCGGCATCGTCGCGTTCCTGAAGACGAGCGCGCAACTCGCCCTGCCCGACACCCAGATACTGCTCACCGCCGCGCCCTTGGGGGCGTGGCCCTACCTCAAGCCCTTCAAGGCGCCGTTCGTGGACGGCTTCGCGAGCCGGATCGTGATGCTGCATCCGGAGAGCCGCGGTGAGGTGACCTTGCAGTCACGGGATCCCAAGGCCCATCCGCGCATTCTGCAGAGGTTCCTGTCGAGGGATGCGGACTGGCGCGCGCTGCGCGCCGGCGTGCGCCTGGCGCGCGAGATCGCGGCGCAGCCGGCCATGCGCCCCTTCATCGGCCGGGAAATCGCGCCGGGCAGCGCGCAGGGCTCGGATGCGCAGATCGATGCGCACATCCGCTCGACCGCGATCACCGTGCATCATCCGGCGGGGACCTGCAAGATGGGCGCGGAGTCGGACCAGTCCGCCGTGGTCGATACCGAGCTCAAGGTGCGCGGCGTCACGGCACTGCGCATCGTCGATGCCTCGGTGATGCCGGAGCTGGTGAGCGGCAACATCAATGCCGCGGTGATCATGATCGCGGAGAAAGCCGCCGACCTCATCAAAACTTGTAGCGGATGCCCCCGATGAATTCGCGCGGCGGATAATAGCCCTGCGTCGTCTCGCCGCCGTACTGGTTCGTGAACCGGTAGCTGACGGCGACGCGATCGGCGAGATTGGTGATCGCGAAGGTGAGGTCCAGCGTGCGATTGGAGAACGTGTAATCGAACAGAAGATTCATCAGCACGTAGCTCGGGGTGGTGTAGATCGGCGTATTGCCGAACACGGTATCGGCATAATGGTCCCGGTACGTGGCGCTCAACCGGCTGAGCAGCGAGGAGCCGTCCTGGAAGGTGCTGGTCTGGGCGACCGCGAGGTTCGCCGTGTACTGCGGCAGGTTCGGCGGCGAGTTGCCGTAGACGTCGCGGTAGCCGGTGTAGCGCAGCGCCGTCAGTAGCTGCTGCGCATTCGGCAGCGCCGGGTCGGGGATGCCGAACTCCGCGTCGATGAA
>JBEKVP010000345.1:0-3635 GCA_049513935.1 Steroidobacteraceae bacterium | reverse complement strand
GCGCGGCCGCGCCTATCGCCCGACGAATCGCACCTTGCATTCGTCACTCAGGAGGATGGTGCGTATCGCATCGCCGTCATGGATTTGAACGGACGAGGCGACGTGCAGGTGCTCACCAAGGGACAGTTCGACGTGTCGCCGAGCTACGCACCAAACGGCGCCATGATCATCTACGCGAGCCGCGATCGGGGCCGCGGTGTGCTTGCGCTCGTGAGTTCGGACGGCCGGGTGCAGGAGCGACTGGTATCGAGCGAGGGCGAGGTGCAGGAGCCCGCTTGGTCGCCGTTCTGAGTCGCGGTAGCGCCGAACAAGGTTCATAATGCGGGCTTAGGTGTCTCCAAGCCCGGATGGAAGTTCAATGAAAAAAATGCTGTCGATCGCCTGTCTGTGTGCCGTTGCCGCGCTTCTGGCGGGCTGCCCGAAGAAAGCCACGACCGTGGAGCCGCCGACCGCAGGCTCGCAGGTGCCGGGCGCCGGGGGTGCGAATGCGAACGGGCAGGGCGCCTACACCAGCGGTACGCCGCTCGGCGACGAGGGTGGCACGGGCGGCGCGCAGGGCGGACCCGGCGGCGCGGTGAGCAAGGTCATTTACTTCGACTTCGACAAATCCGACATCAAACCCGAGTTCGCACCGATCGTGCAGGCGCACGCCAAGTACCTGGTCGCGCATCCGGGTGCCAAGCTCAAGCTCGAGGGCAATACCGACGAGCGCGGCACGCGTGAGTACAACATCGGTCTCGGCGAGCGCCGCGCGCAAGCCGTGCGCCGCGCTCTGATGCTCCTGGGTGTCCAGGAGACCCAGCTCACCACGGTGAGCTTCGGGGCCGAGCGCCCGGCGGTCGAGGGCGACGACGAAGCGGCGTGGGCCAAGAATCGCCGAGTGGAACTGGTCTATACGCCGTGACATCTCGTCCGACATTGAGCGCGGTCTGTGTCGCCCTGCTGGCGCTTGCCGGCTGCGCCTCGACGCCGGAAGAGGATCCCGTGCTGCAGAACAAGCTCACGGATCTCGATACGCGTCTGACGCGGATCGAGCGCGTGGTTTCGAACAACAGCCTGCTCGGGCTCTCCAACGAGATGGAAGCTCTGCGCGCCGACGTTCGGGCGATGCATAATGATGTCGACGAGCTGAATCATTCGCTCGACGCGAGCCGCAAGCAGCAGCGCGACCTGTACGCCGACCTCGATCAGCGGCTGAAGAGCCTCGAGGCCCGCAGCGGCACCGCCTCGGGCGGGTCGGTGGGCGGCGCGGCGGCGGCGGGAAGCGCCGGCGGCGCGGGCGTGGCGGCCGCGGGTAACGGACCGGCGGCGGGATCGGATTCGGCCGCTTACCAAGCCGCGTTCGAGCTCCTCAAGGACAGCCAGTACGACCAGGCGATCAGCGCTTTTCAGCAGTTCCTCGCGACCTATCCGGACAGCCCGCTCGCCGACAACGGGCAGTACTGGCTCGGCGAGGCCTATTACGTGAACAAGGATTTTCCCAACGCGCTCGCCTCGTTCCAGCGCGTCGTCGACAAGTACACGCAATCGCGCAAGGTACCGGACGCCTTGCTCAAGGTAGGCTACTGCGACTACGAGCTCAAGCAATGGCAGGCAGCCAAGGACGTTCTGTCGCGCGTGACCGCGAATTATCCGGATACGCCCGCAGGCCACTTGGCGCAGCAGCGACTGGACAAATTGGCGGCTGAGAAGCACTGAGGAGCCGCGTAGCTCAATCCGATGGCAGCGCACGCAGAAGCGACGAGCTTGCTGAAACACGAGCGGCTGCGCGTCAATGAGATCTTTCATTCCCTGCAGGGGGAGGCCGATTCGGTCGGATTTCGCACCGTGTTCGTGCGGTTGACGGGATGTCCGCTGCGCTGCCGCTACTGCGACACCGAGTATGCGTTCCACGCCGGCGAGTGGTGCGGCATCGACTCGGTACTCGAAACCGTCAAAGGCTTCGATGCCCCCCACGTATGCGTAACCGGAGGGGAGCCGCTTGCGCAGCCGAATTGCCTGGCTTTGCTCGCGCGGCTTTGCGACGCGGGGCACATGGTCTCGCTCGAGACGAGCGGTGCGTTCAGCATCGCGGACGTGGATCCGCGCGTGGTGCGTGTCGTCGACGTCAAGACGCCGGGCTCGGGTGAGGCCGGGCGCAATCGAGTCGAGAATTTCCCGCTCCTGACGCGGCGCGATCAGGTGAAGTTCGTGATCACCTCGCGCGAGGATTACGACTGGAGCAAGGCGTACCTCAAGGAGCACGCGCTCGCCGAGCGCTGCCAGGTGCTGTTCTCGCCTAGCTATCACGAGGTTTCTCCGACGACGCTGGCGGACTGGATCCTGGCCGACCGTCTCCCGGTGCGCTTTCAGCTGCAGCTCCACAAGGTGTTGTGGGGCGATGTTCCCGGGAAGTGAAGGCGGGAACGTGAAATCCACGATTGTGCTCCTGTCGGGCGGCCTCGATTCGGCCACTGTGTTGGCGATCGCTCGCGCGGAGGGTTATCGCACCTTTGCGCTCAGCGTCGACTACGGGCAGAGGCACAGCGCGGAGCTCTCCGCGGCGCGACGCGTCGCCGCGGCGCTGGGCGCGCACGATCACCGCGTGATGCGCGTCGATCTCGCCGGCATCGGCGGGTCGGCGTTGACCGACGAGGCGGTGCCGGTTCCCGAGTCCCCCACTACGGGTATCCCGGCGACCTACGTACCGGCGCGCAATACGCTGCTGCTCGCCCTCGCGCTGGGCTGGGCGGAGGTGATCGGGGCGCGCGATATATTCCTCGGCGTCAACGCTATCGATTTCTCTGGGTATCCCGATTGCCGGCCGCAATTCACTGCAGCCTTCGAGAACCTCGCCCAAGTCGCGACCAAGGCGGGCGTCGAGGGCGGCCGCTTCAAGATCCACGCGCCGCTCATCGATATGTCCAAAGCGCAGATCATCCATGAGGGCGTCGCCCTGGGACTTGACTACGGCATGACCGTCTCCTGCTATCAGGCGACGGCGGAGGGCCTCGCCTGCGGACGCTGCGACTCGTGCCGCTTAAGGACGGCGGGGTTTGCGGCGGCCGGCGTGCCCGACCCAACACGCTACGCCTGATGCCGAAGTCCCCCGCGTTTGTCGAGGGTGCTCTTAAGGGCTTGTTCGGCTATCATGCGCGGCTCTGCGGGACGGTAGCTCAGTTGGTAGAGCAAGGCCCTTTTAAGGCTTTGGTCCTGGGTTCGAGTCCCAGCCGTCCCACCATTAAATCAACCACTTGCGATTATAATCGTCCTGTCTGTACGGAAATCGTACGGAAAAATTTCTGCGATCATGAGACGCTCGCTCGAGGTGTTCACCCTCGTCCCGTTCCATCCCTCGCTGCCCTTTATCGCTGATCCAGGTGGGTTTCAATTCCTAGGTAGATATGATTAAATACCTAGTAATTGAGACGGAGCCAAGCCATGAACGATGCCCTGGAAAGAAAAACACTCGAAGCGGTGAGGCGCCTCGGCGTTGCAAGGCCTCGCGACCTGACTCGGCTCGGGCTGCCACGGGAGTACGTGCAACGACTGGCGGATCGCGGCGCCCTGGTGCGCGTGGCGCGCGGCCTCTATGCCGATCCGGACGCGCCGATGTCGGCGCAGCGGAGCCTGGCCGAGGTCGCACGGGCGGTTCC
>JBEKVP010000344.1:0-3641 GCA_049513935.1 Steroidobacteraceae bacterium | reverse complement strand
TTTCGCCGGTCACTCGCTCGGCGGTATGATCGGGCCCGCCTATGCGCGCCGCTATCCTAAGCGCGTGCTGTCCCTGGGGCTCTTCAGTACGGCGGCCTTCAGGACCGCAGAGGATGGCGCCAAGGTGCGCGGCGTCGTGGCCGCCATGCGCGAGAAGGGCATCGCGCCCGTGCTCGAGACGCTCAAGGAACGCTGGTTCACGCCCGAATTCGCAGCGCGCTGTCCTGAGGTCATCGAACGGCGCATGCAGCAGGTCATCGAGACGGATCCGAACGTGTTCTTGAGCGTCTTCGATATTTACGCCGAGACCGAGATGGCGCCGTGGCTCGGCGAGATTGCCGCGCCGTGCCTCGTGCTCACCGGCGAGAATGACGGAGGCTGCAACCCGCGCCTCAACCGGCATATCGCCGCTGCGCTCAAGAACTCCGAGCTCGTGATTCTGCCGAACCTGCGCCACGCGATTCTGCTCGAGGCAGCCGCAGAGGTGGCGCGTCCCATGCTCGAGTTCTTGGAGCGGGCCGAGGCCGGCGCGCGGCGTTAGTCGGGGAGCGAGTCGATCCACGCCGCGAGTGCGCGCAGCCACTCGGTCCGCACCTCCGCATCGGTGCGCCCGGTCCGGGCCGGCACGTGAAACGAGTGATCGGCTCCCTCCACGAGCCTCAAGCTGGCGCGCGCGCCCAGCCGCGCGATCACCGGCGCGAGCTGCGCCGATTCCGCGAATTCATCGCGCGTGCCCTGCACGAACAACATCGGAATGGCGACCTGCTCGAGGTGCTCGGCACGGGAGTCCGAGGGCTGTTTCGGCGGATGCAGCGGAAATCCCAGAAAAACCAGGCCGCGCACATCGGGGAGCGCCGCCGCGGCTTGCGCTTGCGAGGTCATGCGAGCGCCGAACGACTTACCCCCGGCGACGAGACGCGCGGCGGGCTCGCAAGCGCGCGCCGCATCGACCGCGGCGCGCACCGTCGCATGACAAAGCGCAGGTGGATCGGGCCGCTTGCCGCGCTTTTCCATGTAGGGGAACTGGTAGCGCAGGCTCGATATGCCGAGCGCCGCGAGCTCGGCCGCCACGGCGCTCATGAAGGGATGTCCCATCCCCGCTCCCGCGCCGTGCGCGAAGACGAATAGCGCCCGCGCGCCTGGCGCTCGCTGCCACAAGCCCGAGACGCGCGTCGAGCCGTCGACCGTGAGCGTTACCGGTTGGGGAAGTGCGCCGTCCACCCGGCTAGTATGCCCCGCCGAAGGTTCACTCCGACGGTCGCTTTTCTTTCATTTGAGTCGTGTGGGAGTCATCGTTCTTGCCTCGAGCTTTGGCGCGTTCCTCGGCTTGCTCGAGCTCGGCCTGCTCCCCCGGGCGCACCTGCGCGCCGCCGCTGATCTTCTGCTTGCCCCGCTTGGATTTCACGAACTTCTGCTCGGCCTCGTTGAATTCGGCGGCGGCCTCGGGGTTTCCCTCGCCAAGATTCGCGGGTGATTTCTCCATTGCTGGGTGCTCCTCTGCTGTTGCGTAAATGCTTTGAACATAAGCTTCGGGCTCGGGGCAACGCATTGCGAGTCGCAGGCCGGGGTGAGCAGCTGTAGGCGACATCCGACAGCGCCTACAAGAGGCCGCGCTCGTTGACATAAATCCAAATCACACTTTTGTAAGCGCCTGGAGACCCTGGTCACAGTTTCGTTCGTTAAGCTTCGCCAATATCGTCGCCAACAACCGACGTCCGCGGGAACACTGATGGCAACACCGTTAAATGGGCCATTGACTGGGGAAATCTGGCATCTAAGCATCGAGGACTTGCTCCAGCCCCTGGAGGAAGCGCCGCGGCTCGGCGGCCCGGGACCCTTTGTGATCAATCTGAGCGCGTCCTCCGCGCCGATCGCACAGCCGGCGAAGCAGCTCGCCGAATTCGCCGCCACTGCCCAGGTGTATCAAATCCAACGCACCGAGGACCGGCGTCCGCGCTATCGCTTGCGCCTCGGCCCCTTCGCGACCGAAGACGAGGCCGATGCGCTCCTCATCAAGGTGCGCGACATCTACCCGAGCGCCTTGACTGCGACCGCCGAGTCAGACGATCTGCGCGCCATCGCCTCGCTCCAGGCGAAAGCCGAGGCCATGGCGACGGGTCGCCACGCGCAAAGAACCGCCGCGGCGCGCCCTGCCGCCTCTGTGGCGACATTGCGAGCGGTGCCGGCAGCGTCCGCCGCGACGGTATCGTCGAGCGCGCCTGCGACGGCCGCGCCGCGTCCCGCACCGAGCACGCCTGCGACGGCCGCGCGTCCCGCACCGAGCGCACCTGCGACGGGCGCGCCGCGTCCCGCACCGAGCGCGCCTGCGACGGCCGCGCCGCGCCCCGCACCAAGCGCGCCCGCGACGGCCGTGCCGCGCCCCGCACCAAGCGCACCGCCCGCGCCCACGACGCAGGCTGCGGCGGCGACGCCTCAAGCCACGCCGCCCACGACGCAGGCCGCGGCGCCGATGCCTCAAGCCACGCCGCCCACGACGCAGGCCGCGGCGCCGATGCCTCAAGCCGCGGCGCCTGCACCGTCGACGCAGCTCCGCGCCGCCGCCCCTGCTGCGCCGCAAGCGCAGCCGGCGGTTCGCCCGCACGCCGCCGCCCCTGCTGCGCCGCAAGCGCAGCCGGCGGTTCGCCCGCACGCCGCCGCCCCTACGCCCCAGTCTTCAGCTCGCGTCGCACCGGTGGTGGCTCACGCCGCGCCGGCACCGGCCCAAGCCGCACCCGCAATTCACGCGCCGGTGCGCTCGCTCGCCCAACCGCTTGCGATACCGGTGCTCGCCGATACCGTATCGTTGGTTCGGCGCCCTCCGGTACGGGCCACCTCACGTCGGGCGGTAGCGCCAAATGCCCCTGCGCCGAAGCCCGTGCCCACCATCACTCACAAAGTGATTCCCACCATCATTCACAAGATGGTGCCGACGATAACGGATGAAGTTGAGTTTGCACCCGCGCCCGCGCCGTTGAAGACAGCGCCCGAGCCCGTTGCGCTCGCGCCGGTAAAGATCGCGGTCGAGCCCGTTGCGCTCGCACCAGCGCAGGCGCGAACCGCACCCGAGGTTGTCGCGCCCGCGCCCGTCAAGGCGGCGCCGGAAGCTCCGGCGGCCGCCCCGGTCAAAGCCGTGCATGCGACGCCGACCCCTGCGCTCACCAAAACCGTCGCGGCTTCACCCGCGCCGACACCGGTCAAGGCGATGGCAGCCGCACCTCCCATCAAGCCGGCTGCCGCCGCGCCTGCCCAGTCCAAGCCAACCCCGCAAGCGGCGCCCGCGCCCATCATGCCGGTGCCGGCCTCGCCGCCCGCGCGGCGCGTTGAGGCATTGAACGTGCCGCTGCCGAACCTCGAAAGCACGCAGACGCTGCGTCCGCTCACGCAGCTCGAGCTGGACGATGAAACCGTGTCGCGCTGGTTCGTCATCCAACTCTCGCTCGCGGAGGAGGGATTCGATCCCGACAGCCTGCCGAACCTGGATATCTTCAACGAATATCGCCTGTATTCGGTCGCGGGAATCGATCAGGGGAAGGTGATGCACGCGCTGCGGGTCGGCTTCTTCGCCGACGAGGTCGGCGCGGCGGCGGTCGCGAGCTACTTGGCGGCGTTCTACGAGAAACCCACGATCAAGCGCATCAGCA
>JBEKVP010000343.1:0-3644 GCA_049513935.1 Steroidobacteraceae bacterium | reverse complement strand
GCGCCAGTATCGCAGCCGTCTGGGCGCGGTTCTCGGCCTGGAGCAACCGATTACGGAGGCCGTCGGGATCTTCGCGCGCCTCAGCAAGGCTGCCGGCAACGTCGAGCCCTACGAATTTACCGATATCGACCGCTCGGTGGCGATCGGAACCTCGATTAAAGGGATGCCGTGGCATCGCCCCGAGGACACCGTCGGCCTCGCCGCCATCGACAACGGGATTTCGGCGGAGCGCGAAGCTTATTTGAACCTGGGCGGTCTCGGCATTCTGATCGGCGATGGGCGGCTGCCGCATCCGGGGGCGGAGCAGATTCTCGAGACGTACTACTGCTTTGCCGCGCTCCCCTGGGCGCACGTGAGTCTTGATTATCAATGGGTCAAGAACCCCGGCTACAACGGCGACCGCGGCCCCGTGTCGATTATCGCCGCGCGAGTGCATGCGCAGTTTTAAGCATCAATGCTGCAACACCCCGCAAGGGATCGGACGATTTCCGAGGCCTCTGTGGGTGAACCATGACACGAGAGGAAACTATGAGTAATTCATACACCTCGCCGTTGACGGAACATGACCACGTTTTCCTCGGCGCCGGGCATGAGAAGAATGAGCGCAAAACCTGGGCGGTGATTGCGCTCTGCAGCGCCATGATGGTGGTCGAGATCGTCGGCGGCAGCCTCTTCGGCTCGCTCGCGCTCGTGGCGGACGGCTTGCACATGTCGACCCACGCGAGCGCAATGTTGATCGCTGCGCTCGCCTATACCTATGCCAGAAAACACGCCAATGACCGGCGCTTCGTCTTCGGCACCGGCAAGCTGGGTGATCTCGCGGGATTCACGAGTGCCATCATCCTGGCCATGATCGCGCTGTTCATCGGCTACGAGGCGATCGCGCGGTTCATGTCGCCGGTGCCGATTCATTTTGGCGAGGCGATTCCGATCGCGGTCCTCGGACTCCTCGTCAATATCGCGAGCGCGTGGTTGCTCAGGGGCGACGATCACCATCACGGGCATGGTCACGGACATGGACACGACGAGCAGGCGGGACACGATCACGAGGAGGAGCCCAAATCCATCGAGACGCCCGACGGCGTGCTGCTCCTGTCCATCTTCGAGGTGGGCGTAGCGCCGGTCTTTCGTCTGCGATGCGGGCAGCCAAACGGCGTGCTGCCCTCCGCGCGCGTCGCGGTGACGACGATTCGGCCGGATGGCGAGCGACAGACGTTTCGATTCTCGCGGAAGGCGGGGTATCTCGAGTCAGCGGACCCGATCCCCGAGCCTCACGCGTTCAAGGCCCTCGTCACGCTGCCGAGCGGCGAACACGACGTCGAATTCGAGGAACACGGGCACCCTGATCACGAGCAGGGTATCGGCGCGCGCGATCACAACATTCGCGCCGCTTACGTTCACGTCATGGCGGATGCCGCCGTCTCCGTACTTGCCATCATCGGCCTGAGTCTCGCTCGGGCCTTTGGCTGGCTGTGGATGGATCCGCTCGCGGGCGTCGTGGGCGCACTCGTCATCGCCAACTGGTCGTTCGGACTGATCCGGGACACCGGAGCGATTCTCCTCGACATTTGTCCGACCGAGAGCATTCAGCAAAAGGTGCGGAAAGCGGTTGAAGGCGCCGGCGATCGGTTGCTCGACCTGCACGTGTGGCGTCTCGGACCCGGGCATTTTGCCGCCGTGGTCGCGGTCGCGACCCAAGTCGGGCAGCGCGGTCCCGGGTTCTACCACAATATATTGCGCGGATACCCGGGGCTCTCGCATATCACGGTCGAGGTGAATCCCGAGCCGTGACCCCCCGTGCATGGTGCTCTAAGAGCCTGCATTTTGCTTTCCATGCGAGCGAAGGAATCGGGCGAGCAGGGGCTCGCGCGTCGAGGCCGGGAGGGGTCCGACGCGGACCCATTCCAATGCCAAGCCATCGAATTCGTCGGCGTGCGCCTCGATCCGCTGCCCCAGTCGCTGCACCAGGCGTTGCATTTGGTACTCGCGGCGTAAAGGCTGATCCTCCGGCGGCGTTGGCAAGTCGGCGAGAATCTCGCTGCGGATACACAGCATCCGAAGCGCAGCCTCATGGGCGCCCGCATCGAGTCCGGCCGCGGCGTCGGCTTTCGCCCAGGCCTCTTTCAGCGCCTCGGTCCCGCCCTTCGGCCATTGCGGCACCCCGCTGATGAAGCTTTCGGCGGCCTGTTTGAGCGCTTCGCGATCGGAGGGTGCGGTGTTTTGCGCCACGGCCCACCCGTAGGACTGGATGCGCCCGGCGGCCTCGAGTAAATCGGTGTACGACTGGGCCTTCTCGCGTGCTCGCTGCTGCGAGAGCGCAGTCTCGAGACGCTTGAGTGCACGTGTGAACCGATCGTGCAGCGCGCGCTGGTCAGCTCTCGGCATCTCACCGAGTGCTTCGAAGGCGGAACGCCACTCAGGAGCCTTCCCCGCGGCTTCCCGCAATGCGGGACCCAACAGGGCGCCGGCTCGTTCCGCTTCCTCACAGAGCGCCGCGGCTCGAGCTTTGTTGGCCTCGAGACCGGCTGTGTAATCCGCGTAGGCCTGCTGGCGCTTTTGAAAGAGCGCGTCGCAATGCTCGCGAAACTCCTCCCACAACCGCTGCTCCTGTTCGCGCTGAACGGGTCCCACCTCCTTCCACTGCAGTTGCAGTCGCTTGGCTGCCTCCGCGGCCTCGCGGCCGTCTTCCTGGGTGAGCAGCTCCCGCGCACGCTGGATGAGCAGTTTCTTATCGGCTGCATTCTGTGCATGCCACGCGTCGAGCCGGCCCTGCAGCCGGCCGATCAAGGTGTCGAACTCCTCCTGCAAAGCGCGCCCCGCGGCGCGCTCGACCGGAGAATGCCGGCGCCATTCTTGCGGCGCCTCGCGCAACGCGGCTGCCACCGCGCGCCAGTCCGGGCGCTCGCCGCTTTGCGCGCTCTCGAAGGCGCGCAGCCGCTCGACCAGGGCCTTGCGCCTCTCGACGTTCGTCTGCCGGAGCTTCGCCTGCGCCTCGAAATAATCACGACAAGGCTGAAAGGCGCTCTGAGAGGCTTGGTGAAAACGCTGCCAGTCCGCGTCCGAATCGCTGACGACTCCCTTGCTGATCGTTTTCCAGTCCTCCTGCAGTTGTTTGATCCGGTCCGCGAGAGCCTGTGGCTCCTCCGACGAGCCGATGAGCGCTTCCATCTCGGCGATGAGCTCGGCCCGCTTGGGTGCTACGGCGTGCTCCTTCCATTCTTTGAGCTCCTGCAATTTGGCATCGAGCGTAAGTATCTGTCTCGCGAGGTGCGGCGGTACGAGCGGCAGCGTCGGCAGTTTCTCCTCGATGGCACGGCGCAGCCCGGAGGCCCGCCCCGTGTTCCCTTCGTGCAGCGCGCCCTGAGCTTTGCCGATCAGCCCGGAAATCTGGCGCAAGGCGAGCGCCTCGGCGGCCGCTTTTTCGGCACGGACCTTCTCTTCGGCCTCGCGCAGTGCCGCCGCCTCCGCGGCCGCGAGGGCCGCCGCCTCGCTGCGCCGCTGGGCCTCCAGCTCGGATTGGGCGATGGCTTGTTCCCGAGCAGTTCGGCGCGCCGCCTGCTCGGACTCCTCGGCCGCCCGTTGCGCCAGCTGCCGGTGATGCTCGGCAATGATCTCCTGACAGCGATTAATGGCCCGAGTGGCGC
>JBEKVP010000342.1:0-3649 GCA_049513935.1 Steroidobacteraceae bacterium | reverse complement strand
GATGGGCTCAGCGCGACCACCGAGATACGGCGGCGCGAGGCGAAGTCGGGCGCCGCACGGGTGCCGATCATCGCGCTCACCGCGAACGCGCTGGAAGGCAATCGCGAGCGCTGCCTCGCCGCCGGCATGGATGATTTTCTCACCAAGCCGTTCACTCAGCAGAAGCTCGCGCAGCTTCTCGGGCGCTCGCTGCCCGCTGGGCGCGAGCACACGCCGCCCGGGCCTAAGCGCGCGGCCTCGAAGGATCCGGCGGGCCCTGCGCTCATCGACGCGGGTGTCCTTAAGGATATCAGCGCGCTCGGCCGGCCCGCGCTCCTGGGCTCGCTCATCGAGCTTTATCTGCAGCACTCGCCCGGATTGATCGTGGCGATCGAATCGGCCGCGCGCAACCAGCAGCGCGCTGCGCTTGCCGAGGCGATCCATACCCTCAAGTCGAGCACCGCCAATCTCGGCGGCGCACGCCTCACCCGGCTCCTCAAGGAGTGCGAGATCCTGTTGAACGGCGGCAACGCGGGAGAGGCCGCGCTCAAGGTGCAGCGGATACCGGCGGAATATAGCGAGTTCTGCGACGCGCTTAAGCGCGAGCAAGCGGACAGCGCGGCGTGAGCGGCAAGGACCCGATGGATACGCTCGATGACAATCCAGATCAACCGGCTACGGTGCTCATCGTCGACGACGATCCGGGCGCTCGGCTGCTGCTCGGCACGGCGCTCGAGATGGCCGGATTTCGCGTCGCCACGGCCGCCGACGGCGCGGCCGCGCTCGACGCTTTCCGTGCCCAGCCGTCGGACTGCGTCGTTCTCGACGTGGTCATGCCGGGCATGAACGGCTTCGAAACCTGCCTCGCCTTGCGTGAACTGCCGGATTGCCGCCACGTGCCGATCCTGATGCAGACGAGCCTCGAGGACATGGAGTCGGTCAACCGCGCCTACACGGCCGGCGCGACGGACTTCTCCTCGAAAGGCATCAATCCGATGCTGCTCGCGCAGCGCGTGAAGTTCTTGGTGCGCGCCAAGCGGACGCAGGATCAACTGCGCGCGAGCGAGGCCCGGGTCCGCCATCTGGCTTATTACGATCAGCTCACAGGGCTGCCGAACCGGCAAAGGCTGCGGCAGATCCTCGACGAACAGCTCGAATGGGCGGTACGCAGCCGCCGCGGCGTCTCGGTGCTGATGCTCGACGTCGATGATTTCTCCCGCATCAACGACACGCACGGTCCGGCCGCGGGCGATGCGCTCCTGAAAGACGCCGCCGCCCGGCTGCAGCACTGCCTGCGGGATTGCGAGCTGCCCGCGCGGTCCCCGGCGGACGCGTCCGAGGACACCGTCATCAAGGATTGGGTCGCCCGCGTCGGCGGCGACAAGTTCGGCCTGGCTCTTCCCGGCGTCTCGACCCTGGACGGGGCCGAGACCGTGGCGCGCCGGCTGCAGCTCGCCTTGGCGCGCCCGTTCTCGATCGCCGAGCAGGAGATACCGCTCTCGGCGGCGATTGGAATCAGCATCTACCCGCTCGATGCCGCGGGCGCGGAATCGCTGATGAGCAACGCCGACGCAGCGATGCATCACGCCAAGAAAGCGCATCGTGGCGGCCTGGAATTTTTCAAGCAATCCATCTCGACACGCGCCGCGAAGCGCCTGTCGCTCGAGGCGGACCTGCGCAAGGCGCTCGAGCGCCAGGAGTTCTCTCTGCACTATCAACCGCGTCTCGCGCTCGAGAGCCTCAGGGTCGAGGCTGTCGAGGCGCTGCTGCGCTGGACCCATCCGCAGCGCGGCATGGTGCCGCCCGACGAGTTCATCCCGGTGGCAGAGCAGAGCGGCTTGATCGTGGAGATTGGGGACTGGGTCCTGCGCGAAGCTTGCGCACAGGCGCGACGCTGGCGCGCCGCCGACACCTCGGCGTGGCAGGTCGCCGTCAACGTGTCGGGCGTGCAGTTCCGCGATGGGAGCCTGGTTCGCCGCGTCAGCGACGCCATCGTGTCCGCCGGGATCGAGTCGCGCCTGATCGAGCTCGAATTCACCGAGGGCGCGCTCATCGAGTATTCGACCGCGGTCAGCAAGGCGGTGAAGTCGTTGAAGGAGCTCGGCGTCGCAACGGCGCTGGACGATTTCGGCACCGGCTACAGCTCGATGTCCTATCTGCGGCACTTCCCCGTGGATACCCTGAAGATCGACCGTGTCTTCGTCCGCGACATCGCCTCGAGGAGCTCCGGCAACGCGCCGCTCGTGGACGCGATCATCGCGATGGCGAGAAGTCTCGGCCTCGCGACCGTGGCCGAGGGCGTCGAGACGGAGGCGCAGTGGCAGTACCTCAAGGATCGCAACGCGAACCAGGTGCAGGGCTTCCTCTTCTGCCGGCCGTTATCGATCGTGGATCTGGAGCGCTGGCACGCCGACTGGCTGCTCTCCAGCCGGCCGCGCAGCGCCGGCGTCGCGTAGCAACGTCGCGCCGGCGCGGAGCCTCTCTGAGTAATCCCCGTGGCCGCGAGCGCGACAGATTTGGCTTGAGCCGAGGCGGAGCCGACGAAGTTGGGACAGGCTCCTAGCGGCGATGCCGCCAGAGCACCTCGCTGCCCGACTCCTGGCGCGCCAGCACGCGCGCGATGACGAACAGCAGATCCGAGAGGCGGTTCAAGTACTTGAGCGCCTCGGGCGCAACTTCCTCGACGCGCGCGAGCGACCAGCAGCGCCGCTCGGCGCGGCGGCAAACGGTGCGCGCCACATGGCACGCGGCGGCGGCGGGGCCGCCCCCCGGCAAGATGAAGTCCTTGAGCGGCGGCAGCGGATCGTTGAACCCGTCGAGCTCGTTTTCCAGCCTATCCACGTAGGCCGCCGTGATCATGCGGTGTCCGGGGATGCACAACTCCCCACCGAGATCGAACAGATCGTGCTGTACTTCGGTCAAGCAGCGACGCACGCCGTCCGGCAGCGTCGGGACCGCGAGCACCACGCCCACCGCGCTGTTGGCCTCATCGACACTGCCGTAGGCCTCGACGCGCAGGCTCTCCTTCGCGACGCGTGCGCCGTCGCCGAGGCCGGTGCTGCCGTCATCGCCGGTGCGGGTGTAGATCTTGCTCAAGCGGTTGCCCATGATGCGTCACTTCTCTCGAGTGCGGCTCGCCTTTGAGTGCGACGGTAGCACACGTTTGCTATCGTGGCGCCATGGACCCATCGCCCGAGCTCAAGGCGGCGCTCGATGCGGCCGAGCGAGCGGCGGTCATCGCGCGCGCGCTCTACCGGCACAACCTCGAAGTGCGCATCAAGGCCGACAAGTCGCCGGTCACGGAGGCCGACCTGCGATGCGAGATCGCGATCCGTGAAATTCTCGAAGCGCGCTTTCCCGGGCACGGATTTTACGGCGAGGAGACCGGCTCGCACGGCGCCGACGCGGAGAGCCTGTGGCTGGTCGACCCCATCGACGGCACCAAGGCGTTCGTGCGCGAATACCCGATGTTCTCGACCCAGATCGCCCTGATGCGCCGCGGGCAGATCGTGCTCGGCGTCTCGAGCGCGCCCGTTTACGGCGAGCTCGCCTACGCCGAGCGAGGCCGCGGAGCGTACCTCAACGGCGCGGCGCTCTGCGTCAGCGAGGTATCCACGCTCGATGCGGCGGCACTTTCTTCCGGCAACCTCAAGTCTCTCGCCGCCGGCCC
>JBEKVP010000341.1:0-3654 GCA_049513935.1 Steroidobacteraceae bacterium | reverse complement strand
GTCGGTGCCGAAAGGCTTTTCCATGATGACGCGCGATCGATCGACGAGACCCGCATCGCCCAGCATGCGCACCGCCGATAGCGCGGCGTTCGGCGGAACGCTCAGGTAATGCAGACGACGGCTTTCCTGTCCCAACGCTCGCTCCGCGTCCTGCACAGCCGCATTCAAGGCGTTCGCGCCGGCGGTCAGCGGCACGTAGCTCAAGGTTTGCGCAAACCTGCTCCAATCCGCGTCGTTGATCTTCCGAGTCGAGTGTTCGCCGACCGCCTGCCGCATCTGCTCGCGAAAGCCCTCGACATCCAGCTCATCGAGCGATACGCCGATGATCCTGCAGCCGGGGATGAATCCTGCGTTCGACAGATGGAAGAGTCCCGGCAACAGCTTGCGCTTCGACAAGTCGCCGGTGGCGCCGACGAGAATCACGACCTGGGGGTAGCTGGGACCCACTCCTTGAGGAACCTTCGTCATGCAATCACTCCTATTGTTTCGGCGCCGGCGTGGGTTCCGCGTCGGCTAGTGGCGGCTCCCGGCGAGCGCGCGGATGATCTCCGCCTCGCCGCAGACACCCACGATCCTGCCGCCTTCCGAGAGCAGCACCGGATGTCCGGTCGTCTGGCGCAATCGAATGATGGATTGGAGCGAGAAGGAGGCGGGCACGACGGCGAGGCCGGATTCGATCGCGGCCGCGGCGGAGTCATCGTCCACGTGGCGCAGCGCATGATCGACGCCGTCGAATTGCAGCGCGAGCGCTTCGTCCGCCGCGCCGAGCGACAGCCGGTAGCGGCGCCGCTCGTCGAGCCAGAGCAGGCCGCCCTCCGAGGGCATGCGTGCGCGCTCGCACATGATCATGCCGCCGGTGAGGACGTCGAGCGGATTCATGTGACGTACGAACTCGGCCACGTAATCGTCCGCGGGCGCGAGCACGATGTCCTCCGCGGTTCCCGTCTGGATGATGCGGCCGTTCTGCAGGATGGAGATGCGGTCGCCGAGCCGCAGCGCCTCGTCCATGTCGTGGCTCACGAACAGGATGGTTTTCTTGACCCGCTCCTGCAGCGCCAAGAGCTCTCCCTGGAGCTTGCCCCGGATCAGCGGATCGAGCGCGGAAAACGGCTCGTCCATGAGGAGTATGTCCGCATCCGTGGCGAAGGCGCGCGCCAGGCCGACCCGTTGCTGCATGCCCCCGGAGAGCTCGCTCACGTGGCGGTCCGCCCACTGCGACAGGCCGACGAGCTCGAGCTTCTCGTCCACCACGGTTCTTCTCGCCGTCGCATCGTCGCCGCGCAGCTCGAGCCCCAAGCCGACGTTCTCGCGCACCGTGCGCCAGGGCAAGAGGCCGAATTGCTGGAACACCATGGCTACGCGCTCGCGCCGCACGCGCCGCAGCTGCACCGTGTCGCAGGTGGCGACATCCACGCTCGACTCGCCGTCGCGAATCTGCACATGGCCGCGGGTCACGCGATTGAGGCCGTTCGCGGCGCGCAGCAGCGTCGACTTTCCGGAGCCCGACAATCCCATGAGCACGGAAATCTCTCCCTGCGCAACGCTCAAGGTCGCCCCGGCCACGCCCACGATGACGCCGAGCTTGCCCTGGATGTCGGCGCGCGTGCCGCCCCCGTCGAGGGCGGCGAGCGCATCGCGCAGCGCCGCCTTGCCCGCGCGGCCGGGTTGCCGCGCAAAAAGAATGTCGACCTTCTGGAACTCGATCGCGGCGCTCATCGTGCGTCCTTCGGCCGGCTGATCCGATCCAAGATGATAGCGAGCAGGACGATGGTGAATCCCGCCTCGAATCCCATCCCCACCTGCACCGAGTTGAGCGCGCGCACCACCGGCACACCGAGGCCGCCGGCGCCGACCAGCGCGGCGATCACGACCATCGAGAGGCTCAGCATGATGCACTGGGTGACGCCGGCGATGATCGTGCCCGCGGCGCTCGGCAGCTCGACTTTCCACAGGAGCTGCATCGGCGTCGCGCCGAACGCCTCGCCTGCCTCGATGAGCGGCCGCGGCACCGAGGAGATCCCGAGATGGGTGAGGCGGATCGGCGCGGGCAGGGCGAATATCACCGTGGAGATGAGGCCCGGCACGACACCCAGACCGAATAGCACGAGGGTCGGAATGAGGTAAACGAAGGTCGGCAGCGTCTGCATCAGATCGAGCACGGGGCGCATGGCCGCGAACAGACGCGGCCGGTGCGCGGCGGCGATTCCGAGCGGCACGCCGATGAGCGCCGAGGCTGCGGTCGCCACCACCACGAGGGAGAGGGTCTCGAGCGTCGCCTCCCAGTAGCCCTGATTCAAGATGAAAAGCAGCGCCAGCACGACAAACACGGCGAGCGGCCAGGAGCGGCGCAGGATCCAGGCGAGCGCGCCGAAGGCGAGGATCAGGAGGGGCGAGGGCAGCGCGCGCAGGAGCGCGGTCACGCCGTCGACCACGCCGCGTATCGCGATCGAGATGCCGTCGAAAAAGAACGTCCCGTGCGCCTTCACGGTGTCGATCGCCACCGTCATCGCGTCACCGACCGGGACCTTGTGGCCTACGACCCATTGCTCGAAGCCGCCCGCGCGGACCCGCGTGGACTGCGAGAGCGCCGCATATGCCGGCTTGCCGTCGAACGTAGTGACGCCCTCGAGCCAGCCCTTTACCACGTCCGGATGAGCCTTCAGCCAGTCTGCCGCTGCCGCATCCGGCTGCTCGTGTTTATCCAGGATCAAGGCCATCATCTCGCTCTCGCCGCGCAGCGTGAATTTGAGATTCGCAAGCAATCGGCCGATGTTCGGGCACTCGGCGCTGTAGCCGCTGCGGGTCAGGGTGTAGACGATCGCGCCGCCAAAATTCGCGCCGAATACCGCATCCCCGCCCGTGAGGTACTTGATGTCGAAGCGCATGTTCATCGGGTGCGGTTCCCAGGCGAGGAACACGATCGGCTCCTTGTTCCGATAAGCGCGCTCGACCTGCGCCAACATTCCTTGCTCGCTCGACTCGATCAACTTGAAGTCGCCGAGACCGAACTGGTTCTCCTTCAGCATCCTGAGCACCAGGCGATTCCCGTCGTTGCCCGGCTCGATGCCGTAAATCGAATCGTTGAGCTGGGAGGCGAATTGGTGGATGTCGTTGAAGTCCTTGAGCCCGCGGTCATATTGGTAGGAGGGCACGGCGAGCGTGTATTTGGCGCCCAGCAAATTCGGGCCGATGACCACCACCGAGCCGTCGGCGAGATACGGCGCGCGGTCGGCCGTCTGGGCCGGCATCCAGTCGCCGAGGAACACGTCGATGTCCTTGTTCTTGAGCGAGGCGAAGGTGACCGGAACCGAAAGTACGGTGATCGTCGGCGTGTAGCCGATGCTGCGCATCAGCTCCGCCGTCAGTGCGGTGGTCGAGGTCACATCGGTCCAGCCGACGTCGGAGAAGCGCACCGCGCGACAGCTCGGCGGATCCGCGGGCGCGGCGTGCGCGGCGAAGGTTAAGAGCAGCGCCAGGAGCGCGAGGGCGCCGCCGGCGCGCTTGACCCGCGCGTTCGAGGAGCGGCATGATGAGGTCGCAAATCGTAATTTTGAATGGGCGTTTAGCGGGTTATGGCTGGCGCTCAATTTATATCCCTAATAGATTGATATAAAAGCATAATTTTGGAGCCTCATCTTAATCGGTAGCCGCCGC
>JBEKVP010000340.1:0-3668 GCA_049513935.1 Steroidobacteraceae bacterium | reverse complement strand
CGACCGATACGCGCGGCGCCCCGAAGTTGTACTTGTCGAGCAGCAAGCTCTCGTGCAGCTCGTCGATGTCCGCGGCGACCACCTTGATCGGTCCGTTCTGCTGCCGCTGGTAGCGGAACAAGCCCATCTCCTCGGCGATCTCGCGGGTGAGGTAATTCCGCAGGAAGCTGCAATCGTCATCCTCGCGCATGACCCGCCGCGCGGTCTCCAGCCCGGATTTCTTGACGATGTCTTCCCACAGGGTGAAGCCCAGATGATAGGGGTTGATCGACAGGGCGACCTGCTCGCCCGTCGCCACGGGGCGCACCACGTCCGAGTGGCACTTGATCGCATCGAGGTAGGTTTCCTCGGGAATGAAATCCGCTTCGCGCAGGAGGCGAGCATGCCAATAAGAGGCCCATCCCTCGTTCATGATCTGGGTCGCGAATACGGGATAGAAATAAAACGACTCCTCGCGTACCGCAAGGAAAATGTCACGCTCCCAGCTCTCCATGTCGGGCGCATAGGTGGCGATGAACCAGAGCAAGTCCCGCTCCGGGTGCGGCGGCAAGGGTGCGCGCTGCCTGCGCGTCTGCGCGGCAGGCTCCTGGGGATCCAGAGTGGCAAAGCGCGAGCGGAACGCATCGTCCCGCGGCTCCGCCTTCTCGGGGGCGTACTCGGGATAACGCTCGCGGCGCAGGGCTTGGTCGAGGTCGACGTACTGCTCGAGGGACAAGGCGGCGTCCAACACCTGCTCCACGGCATTGAAGCCGTGCGCCTCGATGTCGCGCTCGATTTGCCTCGCGTGGCCCGCCGCATGCTCGATGATCTGCGCGCTGCCTTGGTCCTGGCAGCGGCGGAAGAGCATGTTGTTCTTCGAAAAATCCGCATGGCCGAGCACGTGAGCGGTCACCAGGACGTTATCGGCGAGGCCGTTGCTCTGGGCGAGGTACGCCCGGCCGGGGTTTCCGGGAAACACCACCTCGAACAGGCGGGAATAGCCCATGTGCCGCTGCAGAAGCTGATAGATGTAACGCGCCCCGAAAGACCAGTGAGGCATGCGCACCGGCAACCCATAGACCGCGATCTCGGTCATGAAGCTATCGGGCACCGCCTCGAAGATCACCCGGGACCAATCGAGTCCGTGCCTGCGCGCCAGGTCCTCGATCTTCGGCACATGAGAGCGCCAATCGGATTTCACGGGGTGGCGCCTGCCTTGTCGGATTGCGACTCGACCGTGAAGAAATGGCGCACCGCCGGCGCCACGTCGTCGGGACCGGCGATGGAGAACTGGCTGCAGGGCAACCCGGCACCGGCCACGGCCTGGAACAGGAGCGTCGTCTCGCTCGGCGTGCTGCGCACACCCGCCGTGATTTCCGCGTAGCCCGAATAGCGCGCGGCTTTCGCGATCTTCTCGAGCTCCGCGCCCGCCGGCGCGCGATCGTCGGACGCGTTGTCCCCGTCCGAGGCGTAGAACAAATAGACGTTGCAGGCGGAGGGATCGAAGCGCTCTTCCATGATCTCACGCACCTTGGCGAGACCCACGGAGGCTACCGTGCCGCCGCTGCCGGTCACTTTGAAGAAATCGGGCTCGCTGAATTCCCAGGCCTCGGTGGTGTGGGCGACGAACACGATGTCGAGCGCCTTGTACTCGCGCCGCAGACCGGCCGCAACCCAGAAAAAGAACGTCTTCGCGAGCTGCCGGTCCCGATCGGACATGCTGCCCGAAACGTCGAGCAGGAAGAACACGGCCGCCCGCAGCGCCGGCTGGCGCCGCCGGGTGAGCTGCCGATAGCGCAGATCCTCGTCGGTGAACGCGGGCGAGTCCGCATCGAGGGCGCGGCGCTTCACCGACTCCTTGAGCGAGCGCCGGCGGTCGAGGCGGGAGCGCGCGCCGCGCCGGTCCCAGCCTTCGCGTTTCCACTCCGACTCCTCGGTCGCGCCGCTCTTGGGCTGCAAATTGGGGAGCTTGAGCTCCTCCCACAGCCACTCGATGACGTCGTCCACCTTGAACTCGAGCATGAGCTCGATGCCGCCCTTATCCTTTCCTCCGGCGCCCTTTTGCCCCGGTCCGCTGCCCGGACCCGCTTGCCCCAGCACGTCTCCCGGCTTGGCTTTTCCTTGACCGACGCCCTGACCCTCGCCGGTCGACAGAAGCCTGAAGCGGTAATGCTCGAGCATGCGCACGGGCACGCGCACGGTGCGCGAGCCGTCGTTGATGATGTCCGAGCCGGAAACGATCTGCGGAAGATGCGCGCGAACGGCCTCGCGGATCTTCTCGTTATGTCGCAGCCAATCCCGCGAACCCCGGGAAAACAGCTCATACCAACCGCTCAAGGTGTCCGGCTCGCCTTTGGTCGAGTCGGTGCTCATTCAAGTCCCCGTCAGCGGTTGCGATGTCATAGGGCTACCTACTCTTGCGACAGCAGCGTCGTGACGTAGTTCAGTGCCTCTTGCGCACTGTGCTCGTCATAACCATACTCCTTCACGAGCCGTTCTTGAACGACGGATATCTTCTTGCGCGCCTCATCGTCCGGACGGGCGGTGGAAGTAACCAAGCGCAGCACGTCGCGCCGCTCCTCGAACAGATACTGCTCGATGGCCTCGCGCACGCGGGCGTGGCTCGACAGCCGGAATTTCTCCCCCGCCTTGAAGGCGACCATCGCTTTGCGGATGACCTCTTGCCGGAACGACTGCTTGCCGGACTCGGAGACCTTGATCTTCTCCTCGACGGAGCGCATGAAGCGCTCGTCCGGCGCGCGGTTCTCGCCGGTGATCGGATCGGTGACCTTGCGCTGATCGAGCGAGGCCTCGATCTCATCGAGATACTTCTCCAAGAGCTGCTGAGCCTCGTCTTGGAAGGATGCGAACAGGGCGCGATGCACGTCTTCCTTGACCCATCTATTGTAGAACTCCTTGCGCGCCGTCACCAAATGATCGAACCAGAGCTTCTTTTGCTTGGCGTCGATGCGTGCGTCGCTCTCGATCGCGTCCTTGATGGCGAGCAGGAGCTCCATGCTGGTGAGACTGTGCGCGTTGCCGCGCGTTATGGCGGTGGATAGGGCATTGATGACGAAGCGCGGGCTGACGCCCGACAGGCCCTCGTCCGGCGCTTCGGCGCGCAGGCGCGCGGCCTCGGTCTCCGAGAAGCCCTCGACCGCCTCTCCGGCGAATATGCGCACCTTCTTCGGCAGGTCGAGTCCCTCCCGTTCGGGCTTGGTGTGTCGGGTCAGGATCGCGAACACCGCGGCGAGGTGCAGCACGTGCGGGTCGAGGTGAGTGTTGCGGAACGCAGGCGCCCCATAGACCAGCTTCTTGTAGATCCGCGACTCATCCTTGTAGGAGAGCGCGTAGGGCACCTTGATGATCACCATGCGGTCGAGCAGCGCCTCGTTTTCCTTCTCCTGCAGGAAGCGATTGAACTCCGCCAGATTGGTGTGCGCGAGAATCGTCTCGTCCAGATAGATGAGCGGGAAGCGCGCCACCTTGACGTTCTTCTCCTGGGTCATGGTGAGCAGTAGATACAGAAACTCGCGCTTCACCTTCAGGATCTCGATCATCTCGAGTACCCCGCGGCTTGCGGCGTACACCGCCCCCGACCACGACCAGGCGCGCGGGTCGCCCTCATCGCCCACGCGGGCGACCTTGGACAGATCCACGGATCCGACCAAATCGGCGATGTCGGCGGT
>JBEKVP010000339.1:0-3670 GCA_049513935.1 Steroidobacteraceae bacterium | reverse complement strand
GAGGAAAAGACCTGCGTGGCGGCGATCAACCTGCGTACCGGGCGAAAGGCGAAGGCGTCGGGGGCCTATGCATCGGCGCGTACGTATTTTGCCTCGGGCATGGCGCTGTTGGATGAGCGGGACTGGGGGAGCCGGCACGAGTTGACATTCAGCCTGTGCCTCGAACGTGCAGATTGCGAGCTTCTGGGCGGTAACCTCGAAAAGGCGGAGCAATTGATTGTGGAGTTGCTACAGCGCGCGGCTTCAAACGTCGAGTTCGCGGATGCCTCCTGCCTGAAGATCAATTTGCATGTATTGAGGCGCGAACATGCGCGAGCCGTCGACAGCGCGCTCACGTGCCTGCGCCGGTTCAACATTGACCTCCCCGCACACCCGACCTTCGAGCAGGTCCAGGCCGAATGCCAGACTGTGTGGCACACCCTGGATGGGCGCCCGATCGAGAGTCTGATCGATCTGCCGCTGATGACCGATCTGGAACTGCAGACCGCCATGCAAGTGTGCTCGGTCCTTGCTCTCCCCGCCAACAAGACCGACTTTTGGTCGTTTTGCTTGCTTGCGTGCCGCATGGTGAACATCAGCATACAGCATGGGATCTGCGGCGCGTGCGCGCACGGTTGGTCCCTTCTCGCAGCCATCCTCGGCCCGGTCTTTGGGCGTTACGGTGACAGCCCCCGTTTCGCCAAGCTTGCATGCGACCTGGTCGAGAATCACGGCTTCATCGTCTACCAGCCCAAGGTCTACCATGCGACGGGAACGGTTGCCTTCTGGACGCAGCCGATCGGGGCTGCGATCGAATTCATGCGGGCGACTTTCCGCTCCGCGATTGAGACCGGTAACGTGGCCTTCGCTTGCGCCGGTATTTATCAATCTATCACGGGCCTTCTCCTGCGCAACGACCCGCTCGACACGGTGTGGCGCGAGTCGGAAATGGCACTGAACTTCGCCCGAGAAGGCAACTACGGCGATGCCGCCGACATCATCATTAGCCAGCAACGCTTCATCGCGACCATGCAGGGCCGCACTGCGGCTTTCTCCACCTTCAGCGACGCGCAATTCGACGAGGCGACATTCGAGGCGCAGTTGCCGGCCGACCCGAAGAGCCACATGGTCTGCTGGTACTGGATCCTCAAACTGGAGGCGCGGTTCCTGTCGGGGAACTACGCCGAAGCTCTTGCGGCCGCCGCCAACGTGAAGCCCTTGCTATCGGACCCAACCCCTCAGATCCAGCTGCTCGATTACTTTTACTATGTCGCGCTGACGGTGGCGGCGCTCTACCAGAGTGCTTCTGCCGATGAACAGCCCGGGTGGCGCGATCTCCTGGCAGCGCACCGGGAGCAGTTACGCGAATGGGCCACGAATTATCCACCAACGTTCGGCGACAAGCACGCGCTGGTATCGGCCGAGATCGCGCGCCTCGAAGGGCGGGACGCTGATGCCATGGGTCTTTACGAGCAGGCCGTTCAATCGGCTCGCGAGCAGGGCTTTGTGCAGTACGAGGGCCTGGCCCATGAGGTCGCGGCGCGGTTCTACGCGGCGCGCGGCGTCGGGAGCATCACGCAGACTTATCTGCGCAACGCGCGGCACTGCTATCTGCGCTGGGGAGCCCTCGGCAAGGTGCGGCAGCTCGACCAGCGCCATCCGTGGTTGCGTGAGGAGTCGGCCCCGTCCGTGCTGGGTGCGACGATCGATGCACCCGTTGAGCAGCTGGACGTCGGGGCAGTGGTCAAAGCTTCGCAGGCGGTGTCGAGCGAGATCGAGCTGGGCAAGCTCATCGAGACACTCATGACAATCTCGCTCGAGCATGCGGGGGCCGAGCGCGGCTTGCTCATACTTTTCACGGCCGACGAGCCGCGCATTGCAGCGGAGGCGACGACCGGCGGCGGCAAGATTGAGGTGACGCTGCGAAACTCGGCGCTGACGCCGCTCGAGCTTGTCGAGCCCGTGCTCCACACCGCGATACGCACGCGCGAGAGCGTGATCCTGGACGATGCCTCGGTCCGTATCCCCTTCTCCGCGGAGGGACAAGCGCATCAGAAGTACGCGCGCTCCGTGCTCTGCCTGCCCCTTGTCAAACAAGCCAAGCTCGTCGGCGCACTGTATCTCGAGAACAATCTAGCCCCGCACGTGTTCACGTCGGCCAAGCTCGCGGTCCTGGAGATGCTGGCCTCGCAAGCGGCCATTTCGCTGGAGAACGTGCGGCTCTATGACGAACTGCGCCTGGAAAACAGCGAGCGCCAGCGCGCCGAAGCGAGGCTGCGGCGCAGCGAGGCCTATTTGACCGCGGCCCAGGAACTCAGTCATACGGGCACGTTTGGCTGGAACCCAGTCAGCGGGGAAATATACTGGACAGCGGAAACCTTCCGCATCTTTGAGTACGACCCGGCGAGCACCCCGACCCTGGAGTTGATTCAGCGCCGGGTTCACCCGGACGATGCTGCCGCCTTCCGGCACGTGGCAGAGCACGCATCCGAGCTTGGGCAGGATTATGCTCACGAGTATCGACTGCGGATGCCGGACGAAAGGGTCAAATACATTCACGTCGTGGCCCGTGCCTTCCGCGACGAAGTAGGCGAGGTCGACTTCGTCGGGGCCGTGATGGATGTCACGGCGATCCGCCTCGCGGAGCGCGAGCTGCACAAAACCCGCGCCGATCTTGCGCACGTGATGCGCGTGAGCAGCCTGGGCGAGCTGACAGCCTCGATCGCCCACGAGGTCAATCAGCCGCTCGGCGCCGTCATGTTCAACGCCGAGGCCTCCTTGAGCTGGCTCGATTGCGACCCGCCCAACATGAGCGAAGCGCAGGCTGCCCTCGAGAGGATCATCCGCGACAGCACACGGGCGGGTGAGGTCATTCGGCGCATCCGGGCGCTCGCGAAAAAGGCCGACACGAAAATGGCGCCGCTCAATCTCAATGACCTCCTGAGCGAGGCGGTGACCTTTGTGCAGCATGAGCTCTTGGGCTCCCGGGTGGCGCTGCGAGTGGAACACGCGAGCGCGCTCCCGGTCATTGTCGCCGATAAAGTTCAGCTGCAGCAGGTGATCCTCAATCTGCTGATCAACGGCGTTGAAGCCATGCAACCGATCACGGATCGAGCACGCGAGCTCGTGATCCGAACGGAGCAAGACGCACAGCAAGTGCGAGTCACGGTCACGGACTGCGGTATTGGGTTCTCCGCCGATAGCGCGGATCGGCTGTTCAATACCTTCTTTACCACCAAATCCAGCGGCATGGGCATGGGACTATCGATCTGCCGCTCGATCATCGAGCTTCACGGAGGGCGCATCTGGGCTGTGCCCAATGTACCGCACGGAGCAACTGTCCAGTTCACTCTGCCTGTCAAACCACTGGGGCCATGATATATTCCCGTTCGCATTGCCGGGTTGCGACCTGGTCGATCCTGACTTACGGAATCGCAACATTGTCGCCGGCAGCCGCGCAGACGCAGAGCGCATCGATTGAGGCCAACTCCAATCAGCTGGCCGAGATCGTTGTGACGGCGCAAAAGCGATCTGAGAATATTCAAGATGCGGCTCTTTCAATGACGGCTTATAGCGGGTCTGCTCTAAAAGCGGCCGGTGTCACTGTTGTCAGCGATCTGGGTGAGATGGATTCGACGCTGCAATTCAGCGCCATCGGGGGCATCGCAACTGTTTTCATGCGCGGGCTGGG
>JBEKVP010000338.1:0-3673 GCA_049513935.1 Steroidobacteraceae bacterium | reverse complement strand
GCCGAGAATCGCCGCGTCACGGTACAGTTCTCGGCGCCGGCGGGCACTCGCTGACGAACTGCGCGGGCGGTGTGAGCCGCCCGCGCAGCGCGAAGCACGCTCAAGGAGCACGGAGCCGATGAAGCTCTTCTACGCGGTCACCTCGCCCTTCGTGCGCAAGTGCCTGGTGAGCGCGTACGAGCTCAAGCTGCGCGAGCGGCTCGAGCTCGTTCCGGCGGCCGCGCATCCTATCAACCGCGATCCGGCGGTGGTCGCGGTCAACCCCCTCGGCAAGGTTCCCGCGCTGATCACCGACGAGGGCGCCGTGCTCATCGACAGCCGCGTGATCTGCGAATATCTCAACACGTTGGGCGACGGCCATTTGATCCCCGCGTCCGGGGCAGCGCGCTTTCGCGTGCTGGCCGATCAAGCCCTGGCCGACGGCCTCCTGGATGCCGCCGTCCTCACGCGCTACGAGACCGCCGTGCGTCCCGAGAGCCTTCGCTGGGACGCGTGGATCCGCGGTCAGCTCGACAAGGTGACTTGCGCGCTCGCCGAGCTCGAGCGGCGCGCCGGTGAGCTCGCCGGCCGGATCGATGTCGGCACGATCGCGATCGGGTGTGCGCTCGGGTACCTCGACTTCCGGTACGCATCGATGTCTTGGCGCGACCAGCATCCCGCCGCGGCGGCGTGGTACGCCGAATTCGCGCAGCGGGAATCCATGGCGGCGACAAGGCCCGCTTAACAGGCCCGCAGCCTGCTGCGCCCCGCGGCACGCTCAGCGGCTCTGCAAACCCGCAGAGCGGCGTGCGCTCACCTGTCGACCTCGGGGACGTGCACGGCCGATTGTGCCGAGCCCGGCAGGGCGCGGTTGCAGTCGCAGTGGTCGGCTTCGCGCACGTCGAGCTCGCTCGCGGAGTGGTGCGCCGATTCCTGCGAGAGCTTCACATACGAGGTCACGTCCACCAAGGCACCGCCGGGGCCCGGCAAGCATCCCGACGGCGACCAGCGCGGCGAATATCCCTTTCATCGCGGCCGACGCATCAGGACATCTTGCTGACGTGTTCCGGCTCGATCCGGTAGATGACGCGAACCTCGTTCGGTTGCCGATACGGGTATTTTTTCTGACCGAGATATTTCATCGACAAGGAGTCGATGTGCTCATCCGCGCCCTTGAGCGTGCGCTCGGCGACGCGCCCGCGCACCTCCAGATACCGGTAGGGATTGTCGGGGTCGAGGATCGAGAGTGCCACGCGCCCGTCGCGCTGCAGGTTCTTGTCCTTCTGGCGGCCCTCGGCGGTGTTGATGAGAATATGGCGGCCGTCATACTCGACCCACACGGGCGTGACTTGCGGCTGGCCTTTGGGCATCAGCGTTGCGAGATGGGCGAAGGCCTTTTTCTGGAACAGGTCGAGGTGTGACTCGGGGATGGTCGATGCGGGCATGCTGCGATTCTCCTATAGTGCTGACCAATCAAGGATGATCTTGCCGGACTTGCCGGAGTTCATTATCTCGAAACCTTCGCGGTAGTCGTTGATGCCGAGCCGGTGCGTGATGATGGGCCGCACGTTCAGGCCGCTCTGGAGCATGCTCGCCATCTTGTACCAGGTCTCGAACATCTCGCGCCCATAGATGCCCTTGATCACGAGGCCCTTGAAAATGACCTGGTTCCAATCGATGGCGGTCTCGCCCGGCGGAATCCCCAGCATGGAGATGCTGCCGCCGTGGTGCATGGTGCGCAGCATCTCGCGCAACGCGGCGGGATTGCCGGACATCTCGAAACCGACGTCGAAGCCTTCCTCCATGCCGAGCTCGCGCATCGCATCGTCGAGCGACTCGTGCGCCACGTTGAGCGCTTTCGAGGCGCCCATCTTGGCGGCGAGGTCCAGCCGATACTGATTGACGTCGGTGATCACGATATGGCGCGCGCCGCAATAGCGCGCGATCGCCACCGCCATGATGCCGATCGGGCCCGCTCCGGTGATGAGCACATCCTCGCCGACGACGTTGAAGGCGAGCGCCGTGTGCGTGGCGTTGCCGAACGGGTCGAGGATCGAGGCCACTTCATCGTCGATCGCGGGAGACAGCTTGAACACGTTGGAGGCCGGCAGGGTCAGGTACTCGGCGAATGCGCCGGGGCGATTGACGCCCACGCCGAGCGTGTTGCGGCACAGGTGCCGGCGCCCGGCGCGGCAATTGCGGCAGTGTCCGCAGGTGATGTGTCCCTCCCCAGAGACCCGATCGCCGGGTACCACGCCGCGCACCTCGCTGCCGATCTCGACGATCTCGCCCGAGTATTCGTGACCCACGGCCATGGGCACCGGAATCGTTTTCTGTGCCCAGGCGTCCCAGTTGTAAATATGCATGTCGGTGCCGCAGATGGCCGAGCGCCGCACCTTGATGAGGACGTCATTGTGGCCGACCGCCGGTTCGGGTATGTCCTGCATCCAGATGCCGGGTTCCGCGCGGGCCTTGACCAATGCTTTCATAACCTGCCTTTGGAGTGGCGCCTGTCTTCGAGGCGCCGTTAGTGAATGATGCCGAGCGCGCGACCCGCCTGCCCGAACGCCTCGATGACCCGATCGAGCTGCGCCGTCGTGTGCGCTGCGCTCAATTGGGTGCGGATCCGCGCTTTTCCATGGGGTACGACCGGAAAGGAAAAGGCGACCACGTAGACGCCTTCCTCCTGCATGCGATCCGCAAGCCGCACCGCGAGCGGCGCCTCGCCCAGCATGATGGGAACGATCGGGTGCTCGCCGGGGAGCAGCTCGTATCCCAGGCGCTGTAGCGCCTCGCGAAAATAGCGGGCGTTCGCGTGCAACCGGTCGCGCAGCTCGGTCGAGCCCTCGAGCAAATCGAGCACCTTCAGCGTTCCCGCCGCCACCGGCGGCGCGATGCTGTTCGAGAAGAGGTACGGCCTCGAACGCTGGCGCAGCCAGCCGACGATCTCCTTGCGCGCGGCGACGTAGCCGCCGCTCGCGCCGCCGAGCGCCTTGCCGAGCGTCCCGGTGAGGATGTCGACGCGCTCGATCACGCCGCAGAGCTCGTGCGTGCCGCGGCCGCGCGCGCCGATGAAGCCGGTCGCGTGCGAGTCGTCGACCATCACCAGCGCGCCGTAGCGGTCCGCCAGCGCGCAGATCTCCCCGAGCCGGGCGATGGAGCCGTCCATCGAGAACACGCCGTCCGTCGCGATGAGACGCACGCGGGCGCTCGCGGAGTCCTTCAGGCACTGCTCCAGCTCGTTCATGTCGTTGTTCGCGTAGCGCAGCCGCCGCGCCTTGCATAGCCGGATGCCGTCGATGATGCTCGCATGATTCAACGCATCGCTGATCACCGCATCCTCGGCATCGAGCAAGGTTTCGAACAGTCCGCCGTTCGCGTCGAAGCACGATGAGTAGAGAATGGTGTCTTCCATCCCGAGGTAGGCGGACAGGCGTTCCTCGAGGTTGCGATGCACGCTCTGGGTGCCGCAAATGAAGCGCACCGAGGCGACCCCGTAGCCGTAGCGGGCGAGCGCATCCTGCGCGGCCGCGAGCACCGCCGGATGATTGGCGAGCCCGAGATAGTTGTTGGCGCAGAGATTGATCATCTCGCGCCCGTCGGCGAGCCGCACGACCGCGCCCTGCGGGCTGCCGATGAGCCGCTCGCGCTTCAGCAAACCGGCGGATTCAAGTGCCCGAGTCTCGCGCTCGAG
>JBEKVP010000337.1:0-3691 GCA_049513935.1 Steroidobacteraceae bacterium | reverse complement strand
CCTTTCGGAGCCTGGTCTCGGCGCTCTTGCCCGTGCTGTGCGGCGCGCTCACTATCCTCATCTCGCTCGGATTCATCGCAGCCGTGAACCGGATCTGGCCCGCCTCCATCGTCGTCGTCAGCATCGCGAGCATGGTCGGCCTCGGATTGAGCATCGACTATGCGCTCCTCATCGTGAGCCGCTACCGCGACGCCCTCGGGACGGGACTCGCGCGGTCGGCCGCGCTCGCCGAAGCGACCGAGCACGGCGGACGCACGGTGCTCGTGTCGGGCTCGGCGGTAGCCATCGGGTTCGGCGCCATGCTGCTCGTGCCGGTGAGCGAGGTGCGCTCCATCGGCATGGGCGGACTGGTCGTTACGGCGGTGGCGGTCCTGGCGGCGAGCACTTTGCTGCCGATCGCACTCGCCCGGATCGGTCCGTGGATCGACGTCGCTCCCTTGAGGCTGCGGCGCCAGACGACTGGCCGATCGAACTGGCGGCGGTGGGCGACCTGGGTGTCGCGCCATCCGATCGGCGTTTTGGCCGTCGGGGGCCTGCCGCTGCTACTGCTTGCGGCGCAGGGGGTGCACCTGCGCACCGATCTCCCGCGCGGCCGGTGGCTGCCCGAGACCGCGGACTCGGTGCGCGTGCTGCACGAGATCGACGCCGTCGCGAGCGGCAACTTCGGGCAGATCGTCCACGTCATTCTCGATCTGCCGGCCGGGACCACCATCGAGCAGGAATCCGGCTGGCGCGCCACTTCGCGGCTCGTCCGGCACTTCGCCCGCGACCCACGGATTCATCACGTGTGGGCCATCACCACCGTGAACATCGTGCCCCTCGGGGGACCTGAGATCTTGAGGAAAATTCCCGATTCAGTGCGCAGGAACTTCGTCTCGGCCGACGGCCGGGGGCTGCTCATCGAGATCGTGCCACGGCCGGGCCTCACCGCCACCGACGCGGCCGCCATGGTGCGCGAAATCCGAGCCGCGGACCCCGCCGCGCTCACTGGGCTTGCGGGCACGAGCTTGCAGCTCGGCGGGGTGGCGGCATTCAACGTCGATTACGAGGACGCCATCAAGCATAGCCTGACCTTGATCGTGCTGCTCGTGCTCGGTGCGACGCTGCTGGTCCTGTCCGTCGCTTTCCGCAGCGCGCTCATTCCCTTGAAAGCGGTAACGCTCAATCTCTTGTCGGTCGCGGCCGCGTTCGGTGCGGTCACCCTGGTGTTTCAGGACGGCTTCGGAGCACGGCTCATCGGCCTGCCTCAACCGCTCGATGGCGGCTTTCCGATGGTGCCGGTGCTGGTGTTCTGCATCGTGTTCGGCTTGAGCATGGACTATGAGGTGTTCATCGTGGCGCGCATCGCAGACGGCCGCCGCGCCGGACTTCCCGACCGGACCGCGCTCATCGAGGGCATTGCCGGCACCGGCCGGGTCATCACGTTCGCGGCTGCGATCATGATGACCGTCTTCGGCGGGTTCGTTTTCGGCGACTTCGTGCTGGTCAAGATCCTGGGGTTCGCGCTCGGCGTGGCCGTGCTCGTGGACGCCAGCCTGATCCGCTTGGGAGTAGGGCCTGCACTTATCCAGCTCGCGGGACGCTGGAACTGGTGGCCGGGGCGCCGCGATTAGTCGGTTCTGTGAGCGCCTGCACCGCACTGCGTGCCCCGCTTTCGTCACACTGCGCGCGAAGGCAACTTGAGGCTAGGAACAGACATGTCAGTGCGCCGCACCGTTGTTGTCGCGAGCATTTTGCTTCTGCCGCTCGCTGGGCTGGTACGCGGGCAGCCGCAGCCGCCCCCGAGCCCAGAGTTCCCGAAGGCTCCTGCGACCGAGACCTCGCCGATCGCCGGGCAGAACGCGATTTCCGGGCTCAAGGTCGAGCAAAGATCAGGGATCTGGAAGGCGGATTTCGACTACTTCTTCACCGGCGACCCGCGCTCCGCTGCGCTCGACGTGACTTTGACTCCGCAGCCGGGTGCGCCGCTCGGCCCCGCCGGACTCGAGCAGTACCAGACCCTCCTCCCGCGCCCCGAGCGCGGTGCGCATCATGCGAGCGTCGACTTTCGGTATCCGGGCAATCAGCTCCGAACGCTGAAGGTTACGGTGACCATGCGCAGCGAGATGTTCAGCAAGGTAATCCTGGCGAGCGCACAGGTGGACCAAGTCATCGATTGGCCAACCTTTCAAACGTGGACGCGCGATCAGCTGATCGCGACGGCCTCCCCGCAGGACAACTTCAATCGCGCCGTCGGCCTCATCGATACCGAAGGCGAAGCGCAGCTGCACGAGGCCAAAACCATTCTCGAGAAACTGATCGCCAATGACCCGAAATTCGCACCGGCATACACCGAGCTCGCGCGAATCGTGATGAAATCGAACTGGGGGACGGAGGGCTTGCACCAGGCCGAGGGACTTCTGTCCTCTTCGCTTCAAATCCAGCCCGACAGCGTCAACGCCAAGATTCTGCTCGGCTATGTCTACGCGCACCAGGAGCGCTTCGACAAGGCGGAAGCTTTATTTGCCCAGGCATCCCATTCCGAGACCAACAACCTCTGGCTGTGGAGCAACTGGGGCGAGATGCTGACCATGGAGGGCAAGCCGGATCAGGCGATCCTCAAGTATCGGCAGGCGATCGCGCACCCGATGACGCACGATACGTACGATCGCGCACGTGCTTTCGCGTACGAGCATCTTTTGGAGCTGCTCGAGAAGCGCGAGGATGTCGATCAGATGGAGACCCTCTACAAGCAGCGCATCGCGGAATTCGGCCCGGGTAGCTGCTACAGCACCGACTACACGCGCTTCCTGCTCGACGTTCGAGGCGATACCCAGGGTGCGATCGATCTCGCTACGCGAGCCTTGAATCAGAACTGCGACGACTCCGAGTCGCGCGAGCTCCTCGGTCTGGCGGAATACGTGAAATGGGCATCGACCAAGGGCCCGCAGCAAGCCGAGGCGCTCAATCAGGCGCGCGTTTATTTGCCGGCCGGACCCAAGCCCTTGTATCTCCTGGCGACGAGCGAGCGGACCGCTCCCGCCGCGCGGGCGCTCGTCGCCGCCGGAGAGGCGATCGATCAGAAAGATAACGACAACCTGAATGCACTCGCCTACGCGCTCCAGAAGCGCGATTCGAGCGCCGCGAAGCGTTTGCTCGAGCTCGGAGCTCGTCCCGATACGCCGGTGGGAGAAGCGGGCATCCCGGTCGCGTTCTTACCCGTGGTCAGTGCGGATGCGGAGGGCGTGCGGATCATGCGCCAGCACGGAGCCAACTACTCGACGCTGCGATTTCGGGGCGCTACGGCGTTCGACATTGCCAAGCGGATGGGTGGCGGCGCGATGCTCGAGGCACTCGGAGCCAACGGGGCCGACCTCTGAAGGAGCCAGGGCTGCCGGCGGGTCTGCGCGCCTATTGCCTGGCTACGCGTCGAGCCATGGGCTCGCACATGTCGGGAAGATGCGAAAACCGCGGGCAAAACACCTCATCGGAACATTGATTGGCCGCTGCGGAGACGGGTATCTGACGCGGCTCGATGCGATTTATCTCATCCCGGGCAAGGGCAAGCGGACATCGACGATCTCCTCGCCACGGAACAGGAAGGTGTACGTCTTGAAACCGACATAGCTATCGTCGGAATCCTTCGCGTTGATCGTCGCTTTGACCGTCCAACCGTATTCACGCTTCTCGCGCATCAAAAAGCCGCCGGTGA
>JBEKVP010000336.1:0-3698 GCA_049513935.1 Steroidobacteraceae bacterium | reverse complement strand
CGATCGCCGACGCACGCTTCATCACCGGTTCCCAGTCAGGATCGGTCATATCGGCGACCAGCACGTCGCCGGCACGCACGCGGGACATCTCCTTCACGTCGCGGATGACTCGCGCGTGCCCAGCCCCGATTTTCTGCCCGATGCTGCGGCCGCTCACCAGCAGGGTCGAGCGGCCTTTAAGCGTGAAGCGCTGAATGGTGCGTCCGGCCCGGCTCTGCACCGTCTCCGGCCGCGCCTGCAGGATGTAGATCTTCCCGGTGGAGCCGTCCTTGCCCCACTCGATGTCCATCGGCGTGCCGTAGTGGTCCTCGATGATGAGCGCCTGCTTCGCGAGCGCAGCGACGTCGGCATCGTCGATCGAGAACCGCTGCCGGTCCTCCGCCGCGACCTCGACCGTGCGCACGCGCTCCTGCGTTCCGGGGTCGCCGTAGATCATCTTGATGGCCTTCTGGCCGAGGTTCTTGCGCAGTATCGAGCGCCGCCCGGCCCTGAGCCCCGGCTTGTAGACGTAGAACTCGTCGGGGTTGACCGCCCCTTGCACGACGGTCTCGCCGAGACCGTACGAGGAGGTGATGAAGACCACGTCGCGGAAGCCCGAGTCGGTGTCGAGCGTGAACATCACGCCGGCCGCGCCCAGATCGCTGCGCACCATGTGCTGCACCCCGACCGACAGGGCGACGGCGTTGTGGTCGAAGCGGTTGTGCACTCGATAGGAGATCGCCCGGTCGTTGAACAGCGACGCATAGACCTCGTGGATGGAGGCAAGGAGGTGCTGCCGACCACGCACGTTGAGGAACGTTTCTTGCTGCCCTGCGAAAGACGCCTCGGGCAGATCCTCCGCGGTCGCCGATGAGCGCACCGCAACGGCGAGGTCGTCGCCGTGGCCCATCTTGCGCCACGATGCGAGCACCTCCTCCTGCAGCCTCGCGGGGAAGGGGGTGGCGAGCATCCAGCCGCGGATCTGCTTGCCGACGACGGCGAGCCGTTCCACATCGTCCACGTCGAGCGTCGAGAGTATTTCGCGGATGCGGCCATCCAAGCCGTCCTGCGCGAGAAAATCCCGGTAGGCGTACGATGTGGTCGCGAATCCGCCGGGCACCGACACGCCCAAGCCGGAGAGCCGCGATATCATCTCGCCGATCGAGGCGTTCTTGCCGCCCACCACCTCGATGTCGCTGCTCTTCAGTTTCTCAAACGGAATGATGTAGGGATTCATCGGTTCTAGACTCGCTGCTTGTCCGGCTCTGAATTAAGTGAAACACTGCGGGGTAGGTTCTCGCCGACGCCTGGGAATACCGTGATCAAACGAACCGTGTTTTTCGTATCTGACCAGACTGGTATCACTGCGGAGACGATGGGCCACAGCCTGATGACCCAGTTTGACGGCATAGAATTCAGGCAAGTGACTGTGCCATTTATCTCCACGGTTGACAAGGCGATCGAGGCTGTGCGCAAGATCGACCTGGTGCACAAACACGAGCGTGTTCGTCCCATCGTGTTCAGCACCTTGGTGCAAGAGGACGTTCGCGACGTGGTCCGGGGCAGCACCGGCTTTTTCCTCGACTTCTTCGATGCGTTCCTGGCACCGCTCGAGAACGAACTCAAGACGCAATCCTCCCATTTGATGAGTCGGAGTCATCGCATGGCGGATACTCATTCCTACGCCATGCGCATCGATGCCACCAACTTCGCGCTCGCGAACGACGACGGCTCGGTGGTGCGCGACTATGAGCGCGCCGACGTCATCCTGATCGGCGTGTCGCGCTCGGGCAAAACGCCGACATGCCTGTATTTAGCGATGCAGTACGGCATCTTCGCGGCGAACTATCCGCTCACGGAGGACGATCTGGAGTCGCGCAAGCTGCCGCGCGGCCTCGACCTGCATGCGCGCAAGCTCTTCGGCCTCACCATCAAGCCCGACCGCCTGCAGCAGATCCGCAACGAGCGGCGACCCGACAGCCGTTACTCCTCGCCGCGTCAAGTGGCATTCGAAGTGCGAGCGGCGGAATCCCTGTACGAGCGTCACGGAATTCCGTGCCTCGACACGACGGAAGTATCAATCGAGGAGATATCCAGCAGAATTCTCGACCGTATGGGAATAGAGAGACGCTTGCGGCCCTGACAATCCGCGCACGCATGGTATAGTCGGACCATGATCGCGGACCAGTGGTGTGAGACGTCGTGGCGGGCCAAGCCCGGCAGCTTCGTCAGCCTGATGACGCTGTACGAAAGCAATTTCGTGCGGCTCGGGTGGCTGGTGCGCGACTTGCGCTCGATCGTCGCGCACACGGTCTCGTCGGTAGCCGCGGACTGTGATCTCCATCTCACACCGCTCGAGCTCGCCCGCTACACGAGTGTGTTCCGCCTCACGTACGAGTTCAATTGCAACGGTGCGTGCATCCGCGATCCGGATCTCGAAGTATGCGTGTATCACGATGCGCGGCTTGCGGAAGTGCGCAGTTTTTGCGGCTTCCAGCGGCACCCCGAGCTCGCCAAGCTGGCCTCCGGACTCAAGCGTGAACTGGATCAGCGATGGACCCGAAACATGATGTTAAATAAATGGCTGGAATACTGTGCCGAGCGGGGCCATCGCTTCTAGGGTAGAACCCCCTTGGGTTGTCCCGCGGGGACTCGGTAACGAGGCGGGACGTTTGATCGACAAGCTGAGTTTTCTCAAGGGAGCCGAAGGCGGCGGTACGAGTGCGGACGAAGAGCGGCTCATGCAGCTCTTCCAGAACCGTGCGGGCCTGAAAAAGGCTTACGCCGACCTCAAGGACGAGTTTCATCTGCTGCGCGACCGACTCAAGCAGCAGGAGGGCGCGACCATCCGCGTGCAGGAGCAGCTCGATGCGCTCGGCGATCTGCTCGCCGATCCGGGTACGGGGTTCGGCGCGCTCGTGTTCTTCCAGCTGCGCGGCTTATGGAAAACCTGCCACCAGCAGCTCGCTCAGTTCACGACCGACCTCACGCGCCAGCAGGAAGCGAAGGAGGCCGCGCGGCACAAGGCCGAGTGCGAGATCGAGAGGAACACGCGGCTGGCCGACGTGGAAGAGCGGCTGCAGGCCGCTGCAGCCGAGGCGGACCTCAAGCGCCGGCAGCTCGCGGCCGCGCAGGACGAGCTGTTGCGCCTGACCGCGTTCTGGTACTACTTCAAGCGCCGCCGTCTGCGCAAGTCGCTCGATACGGTGCGGCAAGGCGTGGTGTTGGCGGACGCCGCGGTCGGGGATCTGCATGCGGAGAAGAGCGCGATCAACAACGAGGCCAGCCCGGAGTTCCCCGGCATCTCGTTGAACGCGAGGCGCAACATCAATCTCGCGATCATCAGCTACGCGGAGTCGCTGTGCGAGCACGTGGATGCGTTCGGACTCGCGGCACGCGCCAAGGAGGCGGTCACGCGCCGCGTGCACGAGATGAGCTTCGGCTCGCGTGCGGATTGCGAAGGGTACATGCAGCGCGTGCAGAAGGCGCAGACCGCCGTCGCGAATCAGAAACAGATCACCGCCGGTGTGAGGGTGAAGCTCGAACGGCTGCGCGGCAAATGTGAATACCGAAACAGCGCCGACACCGTGCCGACCGCCGATTCCCTGGCGGCCGCATCGTCCCCGTCGAGCTGGAATGTGCTCGCCGAGGATTACTGGGACCTCTACAACCTGCTGCTGCGCTGACCTCTAGGCACGCGGAACAATCACGGGTTCGTG
>JBEKVP010000335.1:0-3725 GCA_049513935.1 Steroidobacteraceae bacterium | reverse complement strand
GCGTGTACCAGGCCAGCATCAAGAAGATGGCCGAGGAGCGCGCGCAGAAGAATCCCCAGGCGGCGGGCGCGGCGCCCGCGCTCATCGGCGGTAAGAGCATCGAGATCCGCGACGGCGCCGTGCTCATCGCCGCGATCACGAGCTGCACCAATACCTCGAACCCCGCGGTGCTGGTCGCCGCGGGCCTCCTCGCGCGCAAGGCCCGCGCGCTCGGCCTCGCTTCGAAGCCCTGGGTGAAGACCTCCCTCTCGCCGGGCTCCCGGGTCGTGACCGACTACCTGAAGAAGGCCGGCCTGCTCGCCGACCTTGAGGCGCTCGGCTTCTACACTGTGGGGTACGGTTGTTGCACGTGCATCGGGAATAGCGGCCCGCTCAAGCCGGAGATCTCCGAGGCGGTCAGAGCGGGAGACGTCGTGGCGTGCTCGGTGCTCTCGGGAAACCGCAATTTCGAGGGCCGCGTGCATCCGGAAATCAAGATGAATTTCCTCGCCTCCCCGCCGCTCGTCGTAGCCTACGCGCTTGCGGGGAACCTCGACATCGACATCACCACCGAGCCCTTGGGCAACGACAAGAGCGGCAAACCGGTATACCTGAAGGACATCTGGCCGAGCGCCGCCGATGTCGCGCGGACCGTGGGCGCCTCCGTCGACTCCGCCATGTTCACCAAGGGCTACGCCGATGTATTCAAGGGCGACGCCAACTGGCGCGGCATCAAGACCCCGGAGGGCAACATCTATGCGTGGGACGGCAAATCCACCTACGTGAAGAATCCGCCGTATTTCGACGGCATGACCATGACCCCGGCGCCCGTCGGCGATATCCAGGGCGCGCGTGCACTCGCCGTGCTCGGCGATTCGGTAACCACCGATCACATCTCCCCGGCGGGCAACATCTCCAAATCGAGCCCGGCCGCCAAATATCTCATCGAGCAGGGCGTCAAGGCCCCGGACTTCAACTCCTACGGCGCACGTCGCGGCAACCACGAGGTGATGATGCGCGGCACTTTCGCCAACATCCGCCTGCGCAATCTGCTGCTGCCCGGCACGGAGGGCGGCGTGACGGTGCACATCCCGAGCGGAGAGTCGATGTCGATCTACGACGCCGCCATGAGGTACCAAGCCGAGTCGACCCCGCTGGTGATTCTGGCGGGTAAGGAATACGGCACGGGCAGCTCGCGCGATTGGGCGGCCAAGGGCACGATGCTGCTCGGCATCAAGGCGGTCATCGCGGAGAGCTTCGAGCGCATCCACCGCTCCAATCTAATCGGCATGGGCGTTCTACCGCTGCAGTTCAAGGAGGGCGAGAACGCGCAGAGCTTGGGCCTCACCGGAAAGGAGACCTTCGACATCGTGGGCCTCGACCGCGGCGCCGCGAAGTCCGTGACGGTGATCGCGCGATCGAGCGACGGCAAGACCAGGCAATTTCCGGTGCGGCTGCGCATCGACACGCCGAAGGAGCTCGACTACTACCAGCACGGCGGGATCCTGCACTACGTGCTGCGGCAACTGGCCGCCGCGCGCAAGGCGGCCTAGCCGGCCGCGCCCAAGCCGCTCGCGCCTAGCCGAGCGGCGGAGTCGGTTTCGCGCTGCACTCAGAAACGGTAATTGATCTCGGTGCCATAGGTACGCGGTTGGTTGGTCGAGACCCGCACCAGCTGCGGGATGTTGAACTGGAACTGCGTGTTGTTCGTGGTGAGCTCCGCAACTTTGTTGGTCAGGTTGTCGACGAACAGCGTGGCGTTCCATTGCCCATGCGCAAGCCCCAGCCGCGCATTGGCGATGTTGTACGAAGGCAGCGGGATCCCGAACTGATACGCTTGGTCGTAAGCCGGCCCCACATAGGCGTCGGTGATCCGGCCGGTGAGTTGATAAGAGTCGATCACCTGAGTGGAGTAGATCAGCGAGAGGCTCGCCGCATCTTTGGGGATATTCAGGATCGGGATGCTGCTGCAGTTGCTCACGCTCGGGCAGCCCGGGATGCCCCCCGGGACGGGGTTGGTCAGCACCGTGGCCACGAACGCCGCGGAAGGATGGTTGATCTTGGCATCCGTATAGCTCGCGCTGGCCGCGATGGACCAGTCTGGAGATAGCTTGGCGGTGATCTCGAGCTCCGGCCCAAACGTACGCCCATCGCCGGCATTCGTCTCCATGGTGTAGCCGCAGGGGAGCGCAACGGTTTCCTGCACGCGGCTCCATTTGATGTAGTAGAAGTCGCTGTTGATGCTGAGCCAGTTATCGAACAGCTTGGCCTTCTCACCGATCTCGTAGTCCCACACCGTATCCGGCTGGTAGGGCGGGTCCGGGACGCTGCCGCAGAAGCTCGGATAATTCGGGCCGCCGGGCCCTCCCGGCCGATATCCCTTGGACGCCGAGATGTAGGTCGTCAGATCGCTGTTGGGGGCGTAAGAGAGATCAAAGCGCGGGTTATAGCCGCTGTCGGAAATCGTGAATGTCGGTATCGGCCCGACCGTCGGCAACGAGAAAAAGCCGGTATCCCAGTTGCTCGAGTCGCTCTGGTAGCGATACCAGCGAAGCCCCGCCTCAAATTTCCATTGATCGGTGATCTTGTAGGACGCATCCCCGAAAACCGCGTATTGCCGAACGCGATAATATAGGTCGCCCCAATAGGTGATGCCGTCCGGCTGCGCCGCGAGAAACTCCGGACCCGAGCCGGTGCCGAACTCGTTCCAATCGGAGCTGTCATCACTGTAGAAGACCCCACCGACCCAATGCAGCGCGCCGTCTCCCTTGGAGACGAGCCGCAGCTCCTGGCTGAACTGCCGGGTGATGTCGATCTCGGAGTAAGGAGACGCAAAATAGGGGTAAGCGCCAAAATCATAGCTGATCGATTCCGAGGCGTTCTGCGTTTGGCTCACATGCCGCTGGAAGTATCCCGAGGTGCTGGTCAAATCGGCGAAGCCGAGATTTAGCGTCGCCGTCAGGCTGTAGAGGTGCACCCAGTCGCGAATCGGCTCCCCGAGGTTGTAGGGAACGTAGGTAGACAGGTAGGCCGGGCCGGGCGGATTGTCGAACTCATCGTATCCGCCCATGGACATGTGCTGATAGAACACCGTACCCACGATGGAAAGATCATCGTTCGGCTTGAACTTGATGCTGCCCCGCAGGCCATCGACGCTCTCCGTATTGACGTCGTGCACCACGGTCTGCACGGGCGCGGCGAGGACGTTGCCGCGGCCGTACGCCGGCAGTGCCGAATACGGCACATCCTCGGGAAACGGATTCAGCACCACCCGGTCGATCCAGCCGCTGCGGTAGCTGTCGGTTCCCACCACGCGGATGGCAAGGGTCTCGCCTAACGGCACGTTGAGCATGAAGCTGCCGCCGCCGTTGCCGCTGCCGCCCTCTGTATCCGAGAGCGTTCCCTGAACCGAACCCTCGAAGGTGTCGAGCTTGGGTTGGTTGGTGATCACGCGCACCGTGCCGCCCATGGAGCCGGAACCGTAGAGCGTGCCCTGCGGACCGCGGAGCAACTCGATGCGATCGATGTCGTAGAGATTCGGATCGATCACCACCTTGCCGGTCTGCGACGCCGAGGGCGGCGAGAGCGGCACATCGTCCAGATAGAACCCCACGGTAGGTGCCGAACCGCCGCTCGAGGCCAGGCCGCGCGCCTCGTACTCGGTCTGTCCGGGGCCCGCTGAGCGCATGGACAAGCCCGGAATTTCGTGGGCAAGCTCCTCTATGCTGGTGATGCCCGCCGCATCG
>JBEKVP010000334.1:0-3726 GCA_049513935.1 Steroidobacteraceae bacterium | reverse complement strand
TGCGTCGTCACTCGCTCCGCTCCAGTCGCCTTGCTCGAACTTCATCCGCGCACTGTATGCGACCAAGTAAAGCCACCAGGAATCCAGCTCGTGCCGGTCACAGTACTCCAGACCTTGCTGAAGATAACCGGACGCCTGTCCGTATTGACGGCGAGACACGGCCATGGCGCATAGGTTGGTATAGGCGCGAGCTATTTGGCCCTGAAAGCCACCGGCCAGTGCGAGTTGCAGACTACGATCGAGATCGGCCCATCCGGAGGTATCGCCGGCAATAAGTCGTGCGGTGCCGAGCGTATTCAGTGCATCACTCAGAATCTCGTGATTCGCCCACGGCTCGGCAAGAGCGACGGTTCGCTGCGCCCAATTTATTGAGGAATCGATCTCGTGCGCCTCCATGTCGAGTTGCGCTCGATTACCGTACGCCATCGCCAACTCCGGGCTCGACGGCAACGATTGGAGCGTCGCGACGGCGTCTGCGGCGTACTGGTCGGCCTCTTCGCGCCGTCCGGCAAACCAGCTCAGCCTCGACAGCCAACGCAGGGCGCTGCCTTCCTTGATGCGCTCTCCCAGGACGCGCCAAATCTCCAGCGCGGAGCGTTGCACCTCGATGGCGCGCTCATGCTGACTCGTCAGATAATACTCGTACGATAGTTGCTCGTGCAGGCGTGCGCGCTCGGCAGGGACGAGTCCGTCCGCGTACCGCAGTGCGATTTGGTAGTGCGACGCCGCCTCACGATGCGCACCCACCAACGCCGCCTGCATGGCGGCCATGGGCGCAAGACGCAGTACAGCGGCATCGCGGGCGCCGTCGGCGTGATATGCGAGCCGCGCCGCGGAAATATTGGAGCGCGCTTCCAAAGCGACCAGCACTTTTGCGTGCAAAGCCTGTAGACGAGGCTGGGAAAGCGAGCCTTCAATCGCGCGCCGAACAAGCTCATGCCGATAGGCCAGAGAGCCGTCCTCAAAACGCACCATGCCGATGCTGAGGCAACCCTCGATACCCTCTTCGTTCAGCCGGGCGGCTCGCTCCAGCAGCCAGATTTCAGCCTTTCCGGGAACAACGCAGACGAGCTCGGCGATATCGCGTGCTGCCGGGGAAAGCCTGGCCGCGCGCGCGAGCACGGCGTCGCGCACGGTGGACGGCACTGTGTCGGCAGCCGCAGCCAATACTTCGGTCACGAACAACGGGTTGCCGCCCGTGAGGCTGTGCAACCCTTTGGAGGGCCGTTCGGCCCGACGGGCCAGTTGTGCGACGGCGGATTCTGAAAGCGGCGCGAGCGGCATTCTGTGCACGCTTGCACGCGGCAAGTCGCCAATTACATATCGCAGCGGATGCCGCGCACCCACCTCGTCATCGCGGTAGGTAACCGCAAGCATTGCGTGTGTGCGATGGACGCGACGGCCCAGATACTTGAGCAGATCGAGCGTTGCTTCATCCGCCCAATGCATGTCTTCGAATACGACCAGCGCCTTTTCGCGCTCAAGCTCGTCCAGCGCCGCCGTGAAAATGGCGTCGCGGTTCGCGCCCGAATTGATCGCCGTCAACAGCGCGCCTTTCGTCTGCCGCGCGATGTCGTGCAGCGGGGCGAGCGGTCGGGGTGTAAAGAGCGCATCGCATGCCCCCCAAAGTACCCGCGTCTCGCTCTGTTGCTTGGAAAATTCCTGTACCAATGCGGTTTTGCCGATGCCCGCCTCGCCAGCCACGAGCGCGACACAGCCGCCTCGCTCGGCAGCCGCATGGAGCCATCCCGCCAATTCCGCGAGATATCGTTCACGCTCGAGCAGTTCCATAGAATGTGTACCGAGACTCGCCTGGCGCCAGTTGTAACCGATCCGTCGTGGAAGCGCAAAGGTCTGAAATTTCGAGCTTTCTTGGACCTGCACGATACAGTCTCGTGATCATTGAGCAGTTTCATATCTGGCCGGGTCTTGTGTCCAATATAGGTAAGCCTTCCCTCCAATTTGGGTAACCTTGCTGATCTAATTCCATCGCCTGCGCTGCATGATTCTTCGCGCCTGAATTCGCAGGCGTGATTGGAGTCTCGTTATGTCCCGCTACCTGATCGAACGAGAATTTCCAGACGGCCTCAGCATCCCGGCGGACGAGGGCGGCGCGAGTCTTTGCCGTGAGGTCATCGACAACAACGCCGAGGACGGCGTTACCTGGGTCCATTCCTACGTCACACCCGATCGCAAGCACACGTTCTGCATCTACGACGGACCCACGCCGGAGGCCGTCCGCCGCGCCGCAGCCCGTAACAAACTGCCTATCTCGCGGATCACCGAGGTTCGCATCCTCGATCCGTATTTCTACCGATAAGTGAGCTGGACCCCCCGATCGCCTCTACAACTGTGTTTGGGAGAAAGATTATGAAAAAGCTGATTCCCGTGCTCTCTTTCCTGCTTCTCACCCGCGCGTTCGCTGCAGATGTGCCTGCGCAGCCTGCGGCTTTCCCGGCGAAGAGCTCGGTGCACCGCTACCTGATCGAGCGGACTTTCCCGGCTGGTGCGCTCAAGGGGCTCGACGCCGCCACCAAGAAAAAGGTGAACGCGAACAACGCGTCGGTCGGCGTGCGCTGGATCGAGTCCTACGCAAATGCCGACGAGACGAAGACATTCTGTGTCTACGAGGGGCCTAACGAGGCGGCGGTCCGCAAGGCGGCCGAACTCAACAAGCTGCCCGTCGACAGTATTACCGAGGTGCCCGTGACGCTCTCGCCGAAGTAAGCAACGGCGAGCACAGTCAGAAGGGGGGGTCCTAGGCTTTGTCTGCGTAGATCAGGCGGCCGGGCCCAAGCCCCATCATGATTTCGGGCAGGCTGGAATTGGCGACGGCGAAGCAGCCTTGGCTTCGACCGAGCATGCCGGAGTAGCCGATCATTGCCTCACTCACGTACCAGGCGCCGTGCACCACGATCGCCCGGGAGAGGGCGTTGCTATTGGTCGGGTCGAGTCCTTCGAGCCGCATCGAGTGGCCATGGGCACCGACATAGACAGAACCTGTTCTATAGGCTCCCGCGGAGGTCGCGTTGGAGCGCGGCTCGTTGGAGAAGCGCTCGAGCCATCCGGTACGAGAGGGGTCGGAACCCCTTCCATGGGCGACCAGATGCGACCGCACGCTGCTGTCGGTGAGGTTTACCAAGTGGAACCTCGGTGCACGCGAGGGAAGGGAGAAGTCCGCGACGCCGATAAAGTCCCGGCAGGTGATGCTGTCGTGATGTCGCTCCAGCGCATCAAGGGCACGCCGAAGCAAACCGGGGGCGATCTGGCCGTCGACGCTCTCTGTTCGTCCGAGAGCGAGCCTGGCTCCCACAGAGCCGGAAGCAAGGCCGGCAACAGCAAGTTTGATCAAAAAACGGCGGGAAAGTACCAAGACCTTGAACTCCAGCACCGGTAAGCTTTAAATTCGACTGGGATCATCCGGGGAAGTTCACGTGTCTGGCATGCGTCCGAGGATTCGCTCGTTTTGTCTGGCGCTGAGTGTTCTGAGCGTAGGGCTAGCGTCTCGCGCGCTAGCCGACTCAGTGCCTTTTTGGGGCGCAAAAACCTCGGTACCCATCGATACGCCCTTTAATCAGCTGAAGAAGGGTGAGTTTCTGTGGATGGGCGAAGCGCTGACCGCCGGTCCTGTCGTCATGGTCGTCAGCATCACTGAGCAGCGCGCGTATGTTTATCGCAACGGAATCCTGATCGGGGCGACTACCATTAGCACAGGCCGTCCCGGTC
>JBEKVP010000333.1:0-3730 GCA_049513935.1 Steroidobacteraceae bacterium | reverse complement strand
ACGAAAACCTGCGGCCACAGAAGCTCATCGAGCTCGTTATTGGTGACGACCGCGGGCCGGCGCTTGATCAAGGCCTCGAGCAATTCGTACACCTTGGGCTCAAGGGGCACGATTTTACCCCGCCGCTCGAGCTGTCGTGCGGGCAAGTCGAGTACGCAGTCGGCGAACCTCATCCTCATGGTTCTCGATCAGAGCACTTCCCGGAAGGCGTATCAAGAAGGGTCCGAACGTATCCTTTCGCCCGGACCCTATACCCACCTTATCGACCCGCGACGAGCGGCTGCGTGTGGTCACCAGTTTTGGTCTTGATCTTGTAGTACGCCGTGAGCTGCGACAGGTTCAGTTTTTCGATCGCGTCGGCCTCCGCCTTCCTGGCGCAGGGGCCCTCCGCTGCCTGCAGCACCGGATCGCTTTCAGAGCAGACACGCCTGGCGGCCGCATGAATCCGACCGTAGAGCGCCTGCACGCCCTCCTGCGTATCCAGATTCAGATCCTGAAACTTCACTCTTTCCGAGCGGACCTCTTCGTCGGCAAACGCATTGGAAGCGCCCCACACCCAGGTCAGCGAGATTGCGGTCGCGAGAGCGAGCGGAATACGGGTCTTGATGTTCGAGTTCATGATGATCTCCTCAGTCAGGTTGATTGGTAACTTTGATCCGGCTTCGGACTTTGGCTTAGCCAATTCTCCTCAGGCCTCGGATGCAACGTTACGGATCGGGGATCGGGAGATCCTTACGGAGTCCGGACGAAGTTGTGATTCTTCGCGCAAAGTGATGCAGGATGCGACCGGCACCCGATCATATTTGAAGTATTGGCCCGTCAAGCGCATGCTTTTCCCGAGCCACCAGGACGCGCATGGCAGATCCGATGACCACAGAAGAAAACCATCGCGTACCCCTGTCTACCGAGGTCCCGACCGGTAAGACTGAATTCGATCCGCGGCTGTCAGCGTGGTCCACTAGCGGCACTGCTCGGGTGGCGATCGATCAATTGATCGGCGGTCGTTACCGCATCGAGCGCGAGCTCGGCGAGGGCGGCATGGGGGTGGTGTACCTTGCTACCGATGAGCAGGTCCCCGGCGAAAGATTCGCCATCAAGGTTCTGAAAGAGGAGCTGCACCCTGAGGCGCTTGCGCTGCTGCGCGAGGAGGTTCGCAAGACACGTAAGCTCAGCCATCAGAACATCGTGGATGTGCATTCGGTGAACATCGATGGCCAGAGCCTCTACGTACTGATGGAGTACCTCGAGGGGAAGAGTCTGGATGCATTGCTCAATGAGGAGTTTGGCCGCGGCATGCCCTTAAGTCACGCGTGGCCGATCATCGAGGACGTGGGTGCGGCACTCCGCAACGCGCACGACCACAACGTGATCCATAGCGACTTGAAGCCCGCGAATGTGTTTGTGACTAACTCGGGGAGGACCAAACTGCTCGACTTCGGTATTGCGCGGCTATCGCGCGGTCCGCTGCTGCACGCCCGCTCCGAGTCGCGCGCGCTCACCCCGGCCTACGCCAGCTGCGAGATGCTCGAGGGGAAGGAGGCCGACCGGCGCGATGACATTTACTCCTTCGCCTGCGTGATCTACGAGATGCTTAGCGGGGACCGCCCCTTCGGAGAGCTCACCGCGTTCGAGGCCCGGAAAGCAGGCGCCCAAGTGCCTCCGCTTCAGGGACTGTCGAAGGAACAGAACATGGCGCTCGCGAAAGCGCTGCTCTTCGAGCGTAAGGGCCGAACCGCGTCGGTGGAGGAACTCCTTGCGGGCCTTTTTGCCGACAGGAGACCCCGCAGTCGCCCGAGCGTTCGGCGCTGGGCTGTGTCCGCCGGCGCCGTAGCCCTGGTAGCAGCCGCTGCCTTCTTCTGGTGGCGCGGCGGCGTGAATCCCGTTACGCCGCCGCCCTCGATCGCCGTACTGCCGTTCGTCGATCTGAGCGTCGGTAAGACAGAGCAGCCCTTCTGTGACGGCGTCGCCGAGGAACTCTCCAACTGGCTTGCGCAGATCCCGATGTTGCGCGTCGTTGCGCGTAGCTCGGCGTTCGCCTTTCGCGACCGTCAGACTGACGTGCGCGAGATCGGCCGCCAGCTCGGCACGACGCACGTGCTCGAAGGCTCGCTGCGGCGCGCGGGGAATGTCACTCGTGTCAGCGTCCAACTCATCGCCACGCGCGACGGCTACAATGTGTGGTCCGGCTCCTACGATACCGCAGGGACCAACGTCATCCAGGTGCAGGAAGAGGTGGCACGGGCGGTCGCCAGTAATCTCGAGCTGCGGCTGACGGGCGTGACAATCGCAAGTCTGAGCGAACGGCGCAGCTCGAGTGCGCAGGCCTACGCGACTTACCTCGTTGCGCGCTATCATCAGCAGCAGCGGACCAAGCAGGATAATGAGCGCGCCATTGAGCTGTACCGGGAAGCCATCAATCTCGATCCGGGCTTCGCGCTCGCACAGGTCGGTCTGGCCTACGCGTACCTCAATCAACGATATTTCAACGATCGCCCCATCGCGGATATCGCGCATGACGCCACGCCGCTCCTGGAACGGGCCGCGCAGTTGGCGCCGCGGCTCGCCGACCTGTATGTGGTGCGCGGCGCGCTCGAGACCGAGCTCCTGCTGCACGATGCGGCGCTCCGTGACCTGCGCCACGCCAACGAGCTCAATCCCAACTCGCGCGAGGCAGCCTCCGAGCTCGGGTTCTATTATCTCGTCAACGGTCAGCCGCGCGATGCGCTGCGCTACTACAGTCAGGCCGCCGATCTCGATCCGCTGGACTACAACCTCGCAGCGCAACGGTGCACTGCGCTTGCAGACCTCGGCCAATATGATGGCGCAGCGGCGGCCTGCGCCCGCTCGCGCGACCTCAATCCGCAGTCCGCTTGGTCCTATAGCGTGTCGAGCGATCTCGAAGAGGCGCGCGGCCGGCTGGTCGAGGCGCTGCGCTGGAATAGCGCCGCTCTCGCGCGCTCACCCGACGCCGAGGACGTGTATGCGCAGCGCTGTAGGTGGTTGCTGAGCCTCGGTCTTCCAGAGCGGGCGCGCGAGAGCTACGACACGGCCGTGTTCGCGACCGGGAATGCGAATGCCAGCCCCCGGCTCAGCTGGGTCGGTCTCGTCACGGCATACGCCGGCGGCGGCCTCGAGGCGATGCACCAGCGGATTGCTTCGCAGCGCCTGTCCGACGTGAGCGACCCCGGTGTGCTCTTCGAGCTGGCAAACGTGGCGCTGCTCGCGGGCGAGCCCCAGGCCGCGCGCGCGTTCGCGGACCGGGCACTTGCCTCACCCGAACTCAGGCCCGATGACCTGGCCAGCCCGTGGCTGGCGCGCACGGGGCGCGCTTACCTGCTCATCGCCGCGGCGGCGCACCAGGCGACCGGCGATGCGGCGGGAGCGGCGCGACAGTTGACCGCGCTTACGGCACTGCTCGATCGGTTGACTGCGGCGGGCATGCGCCGCCACGGTGTGTACGAGCTGCAGGCACAGGTGGCGGCTATGCGCGGGGACGCAGATGGGGCGTTGCGCGCCCTGCAGCGCGCCGCAGACCAGGGCTGGCGCGATGTATGGCTCGCGGAACGCGAGCCATATTTCACCATCCTGCGTCCGCGGGCCGACTTCCGCGCGCTACTGGAACGCGTGCGCGCTGACAACGAAGCGAACATCAGAACGCTTGCGCCGGAGGCGGCGGCAACGCCAGCGCCCAAATCGTGACAGATTGAACCTCAGGCGTCAGTGCGGAGGC
>JBEKVP010000332.1:0-3734 GCA_049513935.1 Steroidobacteraceae bacterium | reverse complement strand
ATGCGCTCTCGACGTTGCTCAAGGCCGTGAGCACGGCCTTGTGGTACGTCGTGAGCAACTCCGTGTAGCGCGCCTTGGAAAAGGCGAGCTGGCCGCGCAGGGCGCCCCCGTGAAAGATCGGCTGGGTGAGACCCGCCGAAACGGCCCAGACGCGGTTCGCGGGGTTCACCAGGGAGGAGAGCACGGTGCTCTCATAGCCGCCGCTCGCGGTGAGCTCGATGGACGGGAACAGCTCCGCACGCGCAACGCCGATGTCGGCGTTGGCCGAGATGAGCTGCTGCTCCGCTTCGGCCACGTCCGGCCGGCGCGCGAGGAGCTCTGAGGGCAAACCGGCGACCACTTGCGGAACCTTGAGGTCGTTCAGCGTCCCCTCGGTGACATCGACCGTCTCGGGTGTCTTGCCGATGAGCACCGCGAGCGCATAGACGGTCTGCCGGAATTGCTCCCGGAGCGGCGGGATCGCAGCGCGGAGCAGCGCGACTGCGGTTTCCTGCTGCGCCACGTCGAGCCCGTTGGCGGTGCCGACCTGTTGCTGGAACGACAGGCCCTTCAGGATCTTCTCGCCGTTGGTGAGATTCTGCTCCGCAACCTCGATACGCTCGCGCAGCTCGAGGGCCTGCAAATACGTCGTCGCCACGCTCGAGATCACCGTGAGCGCGACGGTCTCGCGATCGTAACGGCTTGCCACCGCGAGGGCGCGGGCCGCATCGCGGGCCGCGCGGTTCTTGCCCCAAAAATCGAGCTCGTAGCTCGCCGTCAGGACGGGATTGAAGACGTTGTAGGTGGGGATGCCCTCGCCCGGCACGCTCGCGCGCTCGCGCGTCGCCGAGGCGCCGAGATCCACCGTCGGCAGGAGCGGTGCGCCCGCGATACGCAGCTGCGCGTCCGCCTCCTGAATGCGCGCCATGGCGCCCGCGAGGTCGTCGTTGCTCTGCTGCGCCTGCGCGATGAGCTGGTCGAGACGCGCGGAACCGAACCCGTGCCACCAGTCGGCGGCCGGCCAGACCGCCGGTCCCGCGGCGCCGGCGTCGCTATCCTGTGCTTGCCAGGTTTGCGAGAGCGGAATCTTGGGTTTCGCGTAAGGCGGGCCGACGCTGCAGGCCGCCGTCAGCGCACAGAGGATTGCAAGAAATTCGCGGGCGCCCGATCGCATGGGCGCCCACCTTCCGCCCGCGGCAGTTAACCGCCCGTGGTCGAATTGTTAAGACAGTTTAATGTGCGAACCACGGCACAAGGAACTCGCTTAGACGGGCGCATCGAGCGTGCTGCGGACCTTCGCGGCCAGCTGCTCGACGGTGAACGGCTTCGGCAGGAATGGGGCGCCGCGATCCAGGATCCCGTCGTAAAGCGCGGCGCCGCGCGTGTAGCCGGTGGTGTAGAGCACCTTGATGTCCGGCCGCTTCTCCTTGATCCGATCCGCCAGCGCGCGCCCGTTCATGCCCGGCATGACCACGTCGGTGAACAGCAGGTGCGGCGCCGTGCCGGCGTTGAACAAATCGATCGCCTGCTCGGGCCCCGAGGCGGCTATCACAGAATAGCCCAGGTTCTTGAGCGCCTCGACCGTCATGCTGCGCACTCGTTCCTCATCCTCGACGACGAGGACGGTCTCGTGATTGGCCTGCGCGGGCTGCGTCTCGCGCGGGGCCTCCGCCGCGGGCTGCAGGGCGCCGTGATAGCGCGGCAGGTAAACGCGCACCGTCGTGCCTTCGCCCATCGACGAGTCGATCTTGACGTGGCCATCCGACTGCTTCACGAATCCATAGACCTGCGACAGACCGAGGCCGGTGCCCTTGCCCGTACCCTTGGTCGTGTAGAAAGGATCGAAGGCGCGCGCCAGCACATCGGGTGACATGCCGGATCCGGTATCCGTGACGGCGATGGTCACGTAGTCGCCGGGACGCGCGTCGACATTCGAGGCGGCATAGGCTTGATCGAGGCGCACATTGGCGGTCTGTACGGTGATTTTCCCGCCGTCCGGCATCGCGTCGCGGCTGTTGACGCACAGGTTGATCAGCGCACTCCCGAGCTGCGGGGCGTCGATGAAGGTGCGCCAGAGCTCCGCGCCCAGCACCGTTTCGAGACCGATATCCTCGCCGATGGAGCGGCGCAGCAGATCGGACATGTCGTGTACCAGCTCGTTGACGTCGAGCGGGCGCGGATCGAGCGGCTGCTGGCGCGCGAAGGCGAGCAGCCGGGATGTCAATTGCGCCCCGCGTTGAGCGCCCTCCATCGCGTTGGCGATGAAGCGCTCGGCCTTTTCCCGGTCGGTCCTAAGGTGCCGCTTGGCGATATCGAGCGAGCCCACGACGATTGCGAGCATGTTGTTGAAATCGTGCGCGACGCCGCCCGTCAGCTGGCCGACCGCCTCCATTTTCTGCAATTGCCGGATCTGCTCTTCGGCCGCGGCGCGCGAGGCCGCTTCGTCGCGCAGCCGTTGGTTGGCCGACTCGAGCTCCAGGGTGCGCTCGCGCACGCGCAGCTCGAGCAAGGCATTGAGCTGCTTGCGCAGGTCCTCGCTCGCCGCGAAATCGCGGAACGCGAGGTGCATGGCGGCGACCAGGGCGAGGATGACGAGGACCGCGAAGGCGTACATCGAATATCCGAGGAGCGAGGGACTCCCGATGGCGGTATCGAGCGTCGGGGCGTTGGGCGCCACCGGCACATAGAAGTACCAGCGAGCCGCGGCGCCGAGCACCGCGGCGATGGCCCCCGCGCGCCAACCGCAGATGAAGCTCGTCAGGAGGATCGCGGGTATGAAGGTGAGGAACGGGAATCCGCCGATTTGCCCGGCGAGCAGGTACCTCGCGAGCAGCGCCAGGGCGACGCTGGCCAGTGCGAACGCGTATCCGGCGGCGGGGTTGTCGCGCAGCGTGGCGGTGCGCTCGTAGAATTCCCTGGCTCTACTGATCAGCATACGCGCGACCGCCTTAGTATCCCGAAAGCCGCCTCAATCGTTGCGCTTCGTAATCATGAACTGCGCCAGCCGACCATCGGCGGCGTCGCGCTCGATCGCGCGCAACCGGCCGTCCCGGCAAAGGATTTTCCAAACTCGTGTGACCATGCCGCCGCGCTTCTGTTCCCTCTCGAGCTCGATCAGCCGCGCGGGCCCGAGCGGACTCAAGCTTCCGCGCGACTCGGCGAGGACCTCATCGGTCAGATACGAGCGGCCCGCATCGGTGAACTCCGAGCGATCCACGGTGCCGCCTTGGAACGCGTCGAACAAGGCGCGGGCGCGCGCCTCGGCGGCGCTTGGGGGCAGGACGATGAAGGCGATGCGGTCCGCGAGGTCCGCGGGCGACGCCCAATCGTTGTTGGTCGCGATCGCGATGGCGACTCGCTCGTGCGGCCAGACGCGGTTCTCCGCCAGGAATCCCGAGCCCGAGCCCGCGTGGCTGAGAAGCAGGCGGCCGGCGGAGTCGGTCGAAACGTGAAGCCCGAGGCCATACGGATAAGAGGTTCCGTCCGCGAGCCGCACGGGCATGAACTGCGCCTCATAAGCGCTCGCTTCGAGCAGTGAGCGATCGATCAAGCTGATATCCCAGAGCGCGAGGTCCGCGGGCGGCATGGCAAGACCCGCCGCGCCGAATAGCCAGCCCGCGGCTTCCTTCGGCGCCGGGTGCACGGGGCCCAAGCCATAGCGTGTGTAGCCGAGGGCACCCTCGGCGCTGCCGGATTTATCGTAGTCGGCGACTCGGGACATGCGCAGAGGCGCGAAGATGTTCTTGCGCAGGTAT
>JBEKVP010000331.1:0-3747 GCA_049513935.1 Steroidobacteraceae bacterium | reverse complement strand
AGAAGTCCTCATGTCATCGTTGAACTGCTGCTTGAACAAAGCGTTTTGAGCGGCAATGCGGGCCGTCACCGACTCGGTCGATAGCGGCGAAATGTAAACTACCCGGAAGGGCGCGTACTTGGCTTGCGCAACTGCTGGGCCGAATACGCTCAGCAGGCACAAGCCAGCGAGCAGGAAGGCCGAAAGTGATTGTGCAACAGCGCAAGCCAAACAAGGATTAGAAACGGTTGACCGAGAGAGGTGCATAAGGACCTTTCATTTTGCCAATGCGAAACATAATACTAAAAATATTCCGCTCCACCGAAATCGGATTCACTGGGTATGTGGAGAGAATCGTGCCACGGGCTGCACACACAGTGGTACTCATTTCCGTTCATCGAGACGTTCTCGTTCGGAGTGCTCGGCGGAAACCGCCCAGCGAAATAATGGCGCGCCCCATGTGCCAATCGAGAGTAACGCGCCGAATAGAACAACAGCATCGATGCTTTCCCGGCCCTGCCGCGACCAGTACGCCATCGGATCCAGATTCAGCCAAAGTGCGAATTCGTCCAAGGTTAATGCGGCACCGATACCATAAATCAGCGCAAGCAACCGACCCCAAAAAAGTGAAGATGCGCTCTCGCCTGTTCCAACTTCCGCAAGCTCCGCGTAACCCGAGATGAGCAAGAGAAGAATTCCCCACACCAAATGATGGATGTGCCGCCCACCTAACTCCACGTAGCCGAATGGTCCAACATGATGAGTGATCGAAGCCACCAGCAGCCGCACCGCGGCGAAGGTAATGAAAAAACTAACCGAAGCAAGGAATAATCGCCTCTGAGGCCGGTCGGGAATCTGCTGGTGAATCACCAGACCGAGCTTCGTCCAGTGAAGCACCAAAAGAATCGCAGCGGTCGACAGAGTTACAAAGATCAGCAGAATCCAGGATCCGGAAATGTGCATAGATAAGCATTATCATGATCCGCTTTCCAATGAAGCCACCTTTATTGACGGGCGGATTGCCACTCCGTAAGATGAAGCGACACGTTGTCGCGCGCTACATCTTCTAATAATGATCGGCCAGAGTATCTCGCACTACCGCATCATCGAAAAGCTTGGCGGCGGTGGCATGGGCGTGGTCTACAAAGCTGAAGACACGCGTCTCGATCGTTTTGTGGCTCTCAAGTTTTTGCCCGACGACGTAGCCAAAGACCTGCAGGCCCTGAGCCGCTTCCGACGCGAAGCGAAGGCTGCGTCGGTACTGAACCATCCCAACATCTGCACGATCTATGACATCGGCGAGGAAAATGGGCAGGCGTTCATCGCCATGGAGTTTCTGGATGGGCTGACACTGAAGCACCGCATCGCGGGCCGTCCGCTGGAAACCGAACTGATTCTATCGCTCGCCATCGAAATCGCCGACGCGCTCGACGCCGCTCACGCGGCCGGCATCGTCCATCGTGACATCAAGCCGGCCAATATCTTCGTCACCAAGCGCGACCACGCCAAGGTGCTGGACTTTGGCCTAGCCAAGGTCGCGGACCCTGCCGGTTCTTCCAATCAGGTCGCATCTGCGAACACGATGACGGTCGACGAGCAGCATCTTACGAGTCCCGGCTCTACCCTCGGCACCATCGCCTATATGTCGCCGGAGCAGGCGCGCGCCAAAGATCTGGATGCCCGCAGCGATCTGTTTTCTTTCGGTGCGGTGCTCTACGAGATGGCGACCGGCACGCTTCCATTTCGCGGCGGCAGCTCCGCGGAGATTTTCAAATCCATTCTGGATGCCGCGCCCGCCCCGGCCCTGCCCTCGACCCCAGTGCCTCGCTAGCACGGAGACGGTCGGTACGACCCCCGCCGCGGCTACGGGGCTCGTACCGGCTCGCGCAGCTCGGCGAGGAACATCTTGAGCAACGCACAGATCGCTTCGATCCGATCCTCCAATCGATGATCCGAGTCGAGCACGTGCAGTGCGGCGTGGTGCTCGCGCGCCCAGCGCACGCTGTTCTCCACGGGCACGATGTCGTCGTGCCAGCCATGCACGATCACGGTCGGGCAGGCGACGTCGTGCGGCGTGTAGGATTCGAATCCCGGCATGTAGAAGGCCGGGGCCAACAAGAACAAGCCGCGCGGCTTCACGCGCGCAGCGGCGGCCGCGGAGACGTGGCCCCCGAGGCTCGAGCCGACCAGCACCACCGGGCCGTGGAGGCCGGCGGCCGTGGCCACGAGCTTCTCGACCCGGGCCGCCGGGTCGTCGAGCCCGCGATAGTCGACCGACTCGACCGACGCCTCGAGCTCGCGCACCAGCGCCGCCATGGCGGTGATCTTGCGCCCCCAGGGACCGCTTTCCTTGCCGTGAGAAAATACCACCGTAGATGACATAACCCCTCGTTTTACGCGATTAATGTTAAAGATTGGGCGGTCCGCGGCCGCTAAATCGGCTATGGCTCTGGAGGAAGAACCGTCGAGCGTGCACCAGGAACTGCGCGGCCCCATCGACTGCCTCGAGAGCAGCGACGACCTGCGCGGCGTGGGCGCCGCGGCGCTCAAGGCGCTCGCGGACGGAGCCGTGCATTTCTCGCTGCCGGCCGGCGATATCCTGTTCGAAGCCGGTTCAATTCCGGACGGAGTATATCTGTTGGCGAGCGGCCGGCTCGGCGTACGTCTCGCCGGGAGCTTAGGCTTCGCGGCCGAGATCGAGCGCGGCGAACTGGTCGGTGAGGCGGGCTGGCTGCTCAAGGAGCCGCGCAGCGCCACGGTGCTCGCGCTGCGCGATTCGGAGCTTCTGTGGTTGCCGCACGCGGTGCTCGCGGCCGTCGCCGCCGAGTCGACCGAATTTTCGCTCGCGATCGCCCAGCTTTGCGCACGCCGTCTGCGGCGCAGCAACCGCTCGAATCCGGCGCGCAAGCGCGCGCGCGTGTTCGCACTGGTGCCGAACAGCGAGGAGATCGACGCGATCGGGTTCGCCGCGCAGCTGGTCGCGGAGTTGAGCCGCTCCGGCAAGGTCGAGCTGGTCTGGGACGTGCGTGCCACCACGCATACGTCGGGTTGGTTCAGCCGGCTCGAGGAGCTCAACGACTACGTGATCTACGCGACCGATCCCGCCGACTCCGGCTGGACGCGGCAATGCTGCCGGCAAGCCGACGTCATCTTGGGTCTGGCCCACGCCGATGCACCGGTGCGTTCGTGGCCTCACAGTCTCACGGGTCCTGCGGCGGCCCGTGGAGCGAGGATCGAGCTGGCGCTCATTCATCAGGGTCGATTCGCCGGCACGGCGGCCCGCTGGCTCAAAACCCTGCCGGCCACCTTGCATCATCACGTCGTCGACGCCGAGGATTTCAGCCGAGTCGCACGGCTTCTGACCCGGCGCGGGGTCGGGCTGGTCTTGTCGGGAGGCGGCGCCCGCGGGTTCGCGCACCTCGGCGTGATTCGCGCGCTGCGCGAGGCGCGCGTGCCGCTCGACTTCGTCGGCGGCGCGAGCATCGGCGCCATCATCGCCGCCGGCGTGGCGATGGGTTGGAGCGACGATGAGATGCGGGTGCGTTACCGGCGAAGCTTCGTCGAGACCAATCCCGTGAACGACTACACTTTCCCCTTCGTCTCACTGACGCGGGGCCGGAAAGTCTCGCGCCTGCTCGAGCGCGAGTACGGCGAGGCGTTGATCGAGGACTTGCGCCGGCCTTTTTTTTGCATTAGCGCCAATCTCACCGCCGGGCGAGCGCTCGAGCACCGCGAGGGGCTCCTATGCCAAGCGCTGCGCGCTTCGGT
>JBEKVP010000330.1:0-3764 GCA_049513935.1 Steroidobacteraceae bacterium | reverse complement strand
CCAGGACCTGCAGGACGCGATTTCGGCGCCGCGCTGGGTGCTGGGCCGAACCTGGCGGGACACGAGCACCGCGCTGCGCATCGAGAGTCGATTTCCCGATGACGTGCTGGCCGAACTGACCGCGGCCGGACACCAGGTCGAACCGGTTGCGCCATTCGATCAGGCCATGGGACACGCCGGCGCAATCGTGCATCACGTAGATGAAGGTTTCTGGGGCGCCAACGATCCTCGCAGCGACGGCGCCGCGATCGGGTGTTGATCCACGGCCACGCGCCGGGCACTCGCGGCGCAACTGCCGGCGCGGCGGCGCGCTCACATCTCGAGATAGAGCTGGCTCACGCGCTGCGCTTCGTTGGCGCCCAGTTGCCGCAGGAGTTCGGCGAGCGGCTCGGCCTCGCCGAGCGTTGCGCCCAGCGCGAAATCGACGCCCAGTTCGCGCAGCGAGCGGCGCTGCTCCGCGCTCTCGACGCCCGTTGCCACGGTCTCGACGGACCAGCCGGCAGCGAGTTCGACGATCGCGCTCACGGCCGCCGCGGCATTAGCGGTGGCCGCGACGCCCTTCACGAGATGTGCGCCGATCTGAACGCGGGAGATTCGCAGGCTCTTGATGTAATCGAGCGTGTGGGTTCCCTGACCGAAGCCGTCGAGCTCGAATCGGCAGCCCTGTGCACGCAGCCGCTCGATCAGCGCGCTGGCCTGCGCGAAATTCTTGACCACCGCCTGCTCGCCGAGGATCAGCATGATGCAGCCTGCCGGCAATTGGGCCGCCTTCATTTGATCGAGGAGGTATTCGCCGAACGCCGCATCCGCGAGCGACTGCTCCGACACATTCAGCGAGAGCCGGATTCCGGTTTGCTGCAGCATGTTGCGGTAGGGCGCAAATGCCTGCAGCGCGTTCTTCACCATCCACCGATCAATCGACGGCCACAGCTGGTACCGCTCGGCGGTGGCGAGCAGGGCTGCGAGCGGGGCGGCACTGCCGTCCGCCGCGCGCAGGCGCAGGGAAATCTGATAGCCGCAGGGGAGCGAGCTGTCTTGCAGCGCTTCGATCCTCTCGGCATGGAGCACCAAGCGGTCCGACTTCAACGCCGCTCGCAAGCGCCCGACGGCGACCGCGGCGGCGTCGCGCGGCGCCGCCCTGGGATCCTCGGATGCGGCTACTACCACCCGATCGCAACCCCGGCCCTTCGCGGATTTGCACGCGATCTCAGCGGCCGCGATGGCGCGATCGAGCCCCTCGGGCATCGCGACCAGGCTCGCGACGCCGCAGCTGATCGAGACTTCGATGCGCGCCTCGACCGGCCCAATCCGCAGACCCTTGGCCGCGTCCTGCAGCCGTTGGGCGACCTTCGCTCCGGCAGCGGCGGTCAAGTCGGGCAAAGCGATCGCGAATCGGTCGCCCGAGATTCGTGCGCCGAGCGCATTGTCAGGCACCAGCGGCGGCGCCAGCAGATCGGCAACCCGCACGATCAACTCATTGCCGAGTTCGAAGCCGTGCGATTCATTGAGTGTCTGCATGCGGTCAATATTGATGTAGAGGAGACTGGCCGAGTGACCGCGCGCTTCCATATGCAGCGCACGATGCGCCTGCGCGAGTCCCCCACTGGTGTACAGGCCGGTCATCAGATCGAACTGGCTGTCGACGAGGTGTGCCGCCTGACGGCCCAGATGCCGCGCCAGGTAGATATCGCCGCTCGAGAAATCCGGCGCGGAAGGTGGGTTGTAAAACGCGAGAAATCCGATTACCCGTCCCGATTCGCGCACCGCCGGAACCGCCAAGATCTTGCAGCGCGGGGCCGTGTCGTCGGCGCGCCCGCCGCTGCCCACCACCAACGGCCGATTGCGCAGTTGGACCCAGTTGCACAAATTCCGGCGCGTCTGCTGCCAGACTCCCTTGAGTGTTTCACCGTGGTTCCAGCCCCCTTCCGGCGCGGCCGATTCGGCGAAATGCTCGACGCACAATCGCTTGTCGGGGATCTCGAGGACGCCGAGAGTGCAGCCGAGGCGCTTGACCGCCGCGCCGAGGAGCCGCTCGATGGCGCCTTGATCATCGGAGGCCCCCTGCAGATTTCCCGTCACCTGCGCAAGCCACTCGAGTTGCGCGGTTCGTTCGGTCAGGGTCTGTACGCGCTCACGGCTGGGCAATGCAGCGACGAGGTCGCGGTAAATGCATTCGAGCAGCGGCTTGAGGCGGCGCGCGATGTCAGCCGCGTGCCGGTTGAGCTGGGTGGGCCCGTGGGGCAGGGCTTGTTGCACGCAAAAGATGCCGAGCAAGGTGCTGTCGGTCTGCTCCACCGGGATCGCGGTCAGCCATTGGCCCGGAGCCGCGCAGATCAGTGACGCCAGCCGCGTGTTGGGGCCGTTCCAGCGCAGATCGTCGAGCAGCTTGACGATCTCGGGCGCGCCGGCATCTCCCTGGAGTCCGCACACCCGACGGCGGCCGTCGACCAGGCAAACCGCGGACAGCTCGCCGATCAGGCCCTTGGCGAGATGCACGTAGGAATCGAACGCCGAGGAGTCGGATGCCGGACGTTTTTTTGCCCTCTCCAACATCCCTGGCTCCTGATGTGTCCTTGACGGCGGGATGGCGATGCCCGCACCAGCGACCCACGAACGGCGGCCGCACTTCCATGTAACGACCGGCTGGGTGAAAGCTTGATGCCGCCGCGCAAAAAATGCCGGCACGCCCGCGGCGGCCCGCGGACAATATCCGGACAGTGGGGTAGTCTTCGGAGCAGAGCTTATTCAGGGGCGCGCCATGTTCACAGCGTTAGTGGTCGATAACGTCGGCGGGGCAGTTGCCGCCGCCGTTCGAGAACTCGAGGAGGCAAGCCTGCCGCCGGGCGATGTGACGGTTGCCGTGGAGTACTCGACGCTCAATTACAAAGACGGCCTGGTGTGCACCGGCGCCGGCGGCCTGGTCAAACACTACCCGCACGTGCCCGGAGTCGATTTTGCCGGCACCGTTATCGACAGCGCTCATCGGGCCCACCAGCCCGGCGACAAGGTCATTTTGACCGGCTGGCGCGTGGGTGAAATCCGCTGGGGCGGTTTCGCGCAGAAGGCGCGGGTCGACGGGGAATGGCTGGTGCCGTTGCCGGCCGGCCTCACCACGCGGCAGGCCATGGCCGTCGGCACGGCGGGGCTCACGGCGATGCTCGCCGTGATCGCGCTCGAGGCCCAGGGACTCGACCCGGCTTGCGGCGAGGTGCTCGTCACCGGGGCCGCCGGCGGCGTCGGCTCGATCGCCACCGCCATACTCGCCAAGCGCGGCTACACCGTCGTAGCCTCCACCGGGCGCGCGGAGAATCATGAGTATCTGCGCAATCTGGGCGCGGCCGCGGTCATTGATCGCGAACCGTTCGCCGAACCCGCCAAACGGCCGTTGGAAGCCGAACGCTGGGCCGGCTGCGTAGATTCCGTCGGCGGTAATACCCTCGCGCGCGTTCTGGCGCAGACCAAATACCGCGGTTCCGTGGCCGCGGTGGGGCTGGCCGGAGGCAGTAAACTCGAACACACCGTGATCCCATTTCTGCTGCGCGGCGTGAACCTGCTCGGGATCGATTCGGTGATGTGCTCGGCGCCGCGACGGATCGCTGCGTGGGAGCGATTGCGGGCGGATCTGCCGGGCGACAAGCTCGACTCTCTGGTCCAGACCGCCGGCCTGGAGGAGGTGCCGCGCTTCGCTGCGGACATACTCAAGGGTCAGGTACGCGGGCGTGTGGTCATCGATGTCAACCGCTGATCGCTTGCCGAATTTCTCA
>JBEKVP010000329.1:0-3782 GCA_049513935.1 Steroidobacteraceae bacterium | reverse complement strand
CCGGGAGAATACTGGCGAATGTCGCCGCCGTAGTAAGTCTGGTTGACCGCCGTGCGCACGCGCTCCTGCAGGTAGCCGCCGAACGGCGGCTCCCAGCCGATGCGCAGCATCTGCGTGCGCGCCCCGACGCCGTCGCCGAAGTTGCGCTGGTCCGCGCCCCAGTTGCCGAGCACGAGGCCGTCGTTCGTCATGCCGTCCAGGAAGATGTTGTGCACGTACCAGATGTTCTGCCACTCGGAGATCTCATAGGTGAGGTCGAAGTGGTGCCAGATGCGCGGAAAATCGATGCCGACCGAGAGCGCCGCGTTGCCGAGCAGATAGCTGCCGCCGTCGGAGTTGTCCTCGCCCGCGTATTGAGCGTAAACGGCGAACGGGGTCTTGCCGGGGAAGATGAAGCGGCTGACGTAAGAGGCCTGTTGATTGCCCTGCGTCTGCGAAAGGCCGCTTGGCTTGAAGAAATCCCGCACGAGGAAACTCGCCGAGTCCGGCAAGCCGCTGCCGCCGCCGTACTCGAGCAGGCGGTTGACGCCGATCGACCAGCCGGGAAACGGCTCGATCGAGAATTGCGCACCGAACAGGCGGGGATCGCCGCGGCTGAGAACGCCATTGTAGGAAATGTTGTCGCCGGGGGGACTGCCTTTCCCGGTCTGGTCGAGGCGCGTGAGGAACAACTCATACTGAAACCCGAGCCGCGTCAAAGGCTCGTAGTTCGACAGGGTCACCGACGGGGTGGTCGGCGCCTCGGTGCTTATCAGCATGCTGCTGTCGGTCATCGGAGAGAACCAGTGATCCCGGTAGCCGATATCGAGCTGCGCCCAGCTGAAACCGAAGCCCAGCTCGCTTCCGACGGGTTGCGTGCGCCCCGAGTACGCGTCCACACCCGCTTGCAAGAACAGATGGTCGGTCGGCTGAACGAATCCTTGCGCCGACAGCTCCCAGTGGCTCGTGATCGGCAATCCATACGCGTTCGGCACGACGCCGGCGTCCTTGTCGTGGGTGGCCGAGCCGGTGATGCTCGCATGCGTCAGCGCGTAGTCGCGCGAGTAGCGCTCGAGATAGCGTTCGACTTTGTGGCACAAAGGTTTATCGATCTTGCACGCCTGGGGCAGTGCGAGCTTGACCAGCTCGACGGGAATCGGGCGCTTCAGCAGCGGCTCATCCGCGAGAATCAGCACGCGCTCGATCTGCCGCTCGATCTCCGGCTCGAGGTTGAGGGGGAGGTATGCACTCAGGCCCTCGCCCCGCGCGGGCGCGCTCACCGCGCCGAGAAATAGCGCCGGCGCGATCGGCAGAGCTAGTGCCCGGATCCAGGATGCCACGATAGTGATGGGACTCTTGTTGCCGTTGGTCGGGTCCCCGAAGTACACGCCATCACGCGCTCCGAGGTCAAGCACCGGCGCGCGGCAGAGGCCGGACATCGAGCGCGGCGACCGCGGTATGATGCTTGCATGCAGTGGTCAGTGCTCGATCAGTCGCCCTGCTCCGAGGGCCGCGGCGAGGACCAAGCGATTCGCGATTCGCTGGTGCTCGCGCAGGACTGCGATCGCCTGGGGTACGAGCGCTTCTGGCTCTCGGGGTTGCCGCGCGGAATTGGCCAATGAGGCCCGTTCTGCGCTCCGAGCGCCTCGAGCTGCGCGAGCTCGAGCTCGAAGACGACGAGTTCATCTTGAAGCTGCTGAACGAGGACGGGTTCTTGCGCTTCATCGGCGACAAGGGCGTCAGAACGCGCGACGATGCACGCGAATATCTCACCAAGGGACCGATCGACAGCTACCGGCGGTACGGCTTCGGACTCTATCTGACCAGCCTGCGCGGCGGCACGCCCATCGGCATGTGCGGCTTGGTGAAGCGCGATTCGCTGCCCGACGTCGATGTGGGCTTCGCGTTTCTAGAGCAGTATTGGTCCAGAGGGTATGCCGCGGAATCGGCGGCCGCGGTGCTCGCCTACGGCAAAGAGCAGCTGCGACTCTCCCGGATAGTCGCCATCACCGCTCCCGAGAACCATGGATCCATCGCCGTGCTTCAGAAGATAGGACTGCGGTTCGAGCGGATGATCAGCCTCGCAGGCGACTCTCAGGAGCTCAAGCTCTTCGGCCCCCGGGACAGCGGTGATGCGGCGTGAGAGCCCCACTCGCCGCTGTGCTCGGCCTGGGCTTCGCCCTCTCCGAGTTCGGACTGTCGGTATTCAGGCGCTCGGGCAAAGGGACGGCGAGCGCCGATCGGGGCTCGCTGTGGCTCATCTGGGCGGTCATCCTTGCGAGCGTGTGTTTCGCGTTCACGCTGAACCACGCGCTGCCCGGCTGGCGCTTCGGACCGGAACGGGCGTTTCGCGCGCTCGGCATTGCGTTGTTCACGCTCGGCATCGCGTTTCGCTGGTACGCCATCCTCTATCTGGGACGCTTCTTCACCGTGAACGTCGCGATCGCGCCGGATCATCGGCTCATCGACGCGGGCCCGTATCGGATCGTGCGCCATCCCTCCTACACGGGCTCCATCGCGGCGATTGCCGGACTGGGCATTTGCCTGTGCAACTGGGCATCGCTTGCGGTGCTCATGATCCCGACATTGCTGGTATTCTTGAGGCGCATGCGCATCGAAGAGGACGCGCTCGTTGCAAGGTTCGGCGACCGGTACCGGGATTACATGCGCCGCACCAAACGCTTGATCCCGGGTGTCTACTGAAGTGATTGCCGCGTTCATTCAAGAACTGTAGCCGGGGGTCTCCATGCATCCATTTCCGCACCATTATGTCGCCGCCGCATCGGTTCGCCCCGACGGCGACGTGCCGCTCTCCGCGGAAGGCGTGCGAGTCATCGAATCCGCGCCGCCCAAGGAGTTCGATGGACCGGGAAATCAGTGGTCGCCCGAACAATTGCTGACCGGCACGGTGGCGGCTTGCTTCGTGCTCAGTTTTCGCGCCATCGCCGGTGCGTCGAAGTTCAGGTGGGTGAGTCTCGAGGCAACGACCCGCGGCACGCTGGATAGGATTCAAGGGACGATGCGCTTCACCCGCTTCGATACACACGCCAAGCTTCGTGTGCCGCAGGGCACAGATCTCGAGCGCGCGAAGAAACTGATGGAGAAGGCCGAGCTCTCGTGCTTGATCGCGAACTCGCTCTCGAGTGATCGTCATCTCACGACGGAGACCGTCGAGAACTGATGCCGGCGGCCGCAGCCGGAGCGCGGCCCGGCCGACCGCGGCCCGGCCGATCGCGGCCCGGCCGATCTTCGCCTCGGCTAGTCGTCCATCAGGAAACTGCGCAGCTGCTCGCTTCGGCTCGGATGCCGCAGCTTGCGCAGCGCCTTGGCCTCTATCTGCCGAATGCGCTCGCGGGTGACGTCGAACTGCTTGCCGACTTCCTCGAGCGTGTGGTCGGTGTTCATGTCGATGCCGAAGCGCATGCGCAGCACCTTGGCCTCGCGCGGCGTGAGCTGCGCCAGCACCGAATGTGTCGTCTCGCGCAGCGACTCGGTGGTCGCCGAATCGATCGGTGAGGACACCGAGGTGTCCTCGATGAAGTCGCCCAGGTGGGAATCCTCGTCGTCGCCGATCGGAGTTTCCATGGAGATCGGCTCTTTGGCGATCTTGAGCACCTTGCGGACCTTGTCCTCCGGCATTTCCATGCGCACCGCCAGCTCCTCGGGGGTCGGCTCGCGGCCCATCTCCTGCAGCATCTGCCGCGAGATGCGGTTCAGCTTGTTGATCGTCTCGATCATGTGCACCGGAATGCGGATCGTGCGCGCCTGGTCGGCAATGGAACGGGTAATGGCCTGGCGGATCC
>JBEKVP010000328.1:0-3782 GCA_049513935.1 Steroidobacteraceae bacterium | reverse complement strand
CCCTGATGCTCGGGCTTCTGCTGGCCTGCGCGGGCGTCGGCGTGTTCGGCCTGAACGCGATGTTTTCCACCGCTCATTATGCAGTGGCCAACGATGTGCAGTTGGCGCAGCGTGCCTCGTCGATCGATCGGCTGGTTCTGAACGAGCGGCGCTTCGAGAAAGATGCCTTCATCAATCTCGCCGACGCCGAGGCATTCGGTTCCTACAAGAAAAAGTGGGATTCGACCAATGCCGCGCTCCTCGACGAACTTGCCGCGGTCCGCAAGCTCGGCCTGACCGCCGATGAAGAAGGTACGCTCGACCGGATGGATGAGTCCGCCCGATCATACGCCGTCGGATTCGAACAGACCGTCGGGCGAATTCGCGCGGGCCTCATCAAGACGACCCAAGAGGCCAACAGCGAGTTCGGCGTTTTCAAGACTGCTGTCCGCGGCCTGGAGGACTCGAGCGAAGGACTCAACAAGTCGACGATAGAGCGGGTCAACGCGGCGGCGGAATCCCTGTCCGCGACCCGTACCCGTCTGTCGACATTGCAGATCGGGATCGCGCTCATGTGCTTGTTCCTCGGCGCGGCCATTTGCGTGATTGCAACGCGCTCGATCACTCGGCCGCTCGATCGCGCCATCGAGGTCGCGCGCGCGGTGGCGGGCGGTAAGCTGGACAACACGATCGACGCGTCGGGCCGCGACGAGACCGCTCAACTCCTCGGCGCCCTCGCGGGGATGCAGGATGCGCTCTTGGAGAACGCCCTCAATGCCAAGGGTCAGATCGCCGCCATCAATAAGGCGCAGATGGTCGTCGAGTACAACCTCGACGGAACCGTGCGCAGCGCCAACGATAATTTCCTGGCCCTGTTCGGCTATCGGCTCGAGGAAGTCAGCGGCCGGCACGGCAGCATCTTTTTGAATGCCGCCGACCGTTCGGGCCGGGCGTACCGCGAGCTGTGGGAGAAGCTGCGGCGGGGCGAGTTCGACGCGGGTCCGCACAGGCGAGTCGCCAAGGGCGGGCGGGATGTGCATGTCCACGCTACTTATAGCCCGATCATGGATCTAAGCTCCAAGCCCTACAAGATCGTCGAATACGCCACCGACATGACGGAACAGTTCAGGCTGGCCAGTGAACAGGTCAAAATGACTGCGGACCAGCTGAGAATGAACGAGTCGCTCGACGCAGCTGTGCAAGAGACGCGCGGCGTCGTGCAGGCGGCGATCGACGGCGACTTGACCCGCCGAATTGATCTTCAGGGCAAGACGGGCCAAATCGCCGCCCTGGGCGAGAGTGCGAACAAGCTCGTCGACACGATGATGCGGCTGGTTGAGCAGATCAAACTGATGTCCGCGGAAGTCCACTCGGGCGCGAACGAGATGTCGCGCGGCAATTCCGACCTGAGTCAGCGAACCGAGGAGCAAGCCGCCAGCCTTGAAGAGACGGCCGCATCGATGGAGGAGATGGCGGCAGCCGTGAGCAACAACGCGGATAACGCCGCGCAGGCCAACCAGCTCGCGGTAGCCGCCCGCTCACAAGCCGAACGCGGCGGCGCCGTGGTGACCTCGGCCGTCGCGGCCATGGATGAGATCAATGCCGCTTCAAAGAGAATCGCGGACATCATCGGAGTCATCGACGAGATTGCCTTCCAGACCAACCTGCTGGCCCTGAATGCGGCGGTTGAAGCGGCCCGCGCAGGCGAGCAGGGCCGCGGCTTTGCGGTCGTGGCCTCGGAGGTTCGCAATCTTGCCTCCCGCAGCGCTGCATCCGCCAAGGAAATCAAGGGGCTGATCCAAGACTCGGTCGCCAAGGTGGCCGACGGCACCAAGCTGGTCGACGAGTCCGGAAAGGTCCTTGGCGAAATTGTAATCGGCGTCAAGAAAGTCGCCGATGTGGTGAGCGAAATTGCGGCGTCGGGTCAGGAACAGGCGAATGGCGTCCAGCAGGTCAACAAGGCCGTGTGTTCGATGGACGAGGTTACTCAGCAGAATGCGGCCCTGGTCGAACAGGCGGCCGCGGCGAGCCAAGCAATCGTGGATAACGCCGCGCAGCTCTCCGGCCTGGTGGCCCGCTACCGCGTGCGCTCGCGGACCATCGACGCGCCCGCGTCCGCTCATCCGCCGCAAGCGGGACGCGTCCCCGCGTCATTGGCGGGGCGGCACAAAGTCCGCGCGCAGGGATAATACCGGCCGCGGCTCGGCAGCGGAGCCGTCGCCGGCGCGACGGAGGTCCCGCTCCGTCACCGCGGGCCCGGCCGCTCACGACGAAGCGTCAAGACGACGCGACCCGGCGGCGGCGGTAGTAGCGCCGCCGAGCCGGGCATCTCGCCGATGCGAGGCAGGGACTAGCGCGCCGAGGGCGGCATGAGCACCAGGCTTGACGAAGTACCCGTTATGCGCTAGCAGCGGTGCCGCGCGGGGTCGCCGGGGGTTTCGCGTAATGCTCCAACAATAAATACCGGATCTCCCGGAGGCGGGGTCTTCTGGAGGGCGCCCATGGGGTTAGCGTCGTCGGAGGGCGGGCGCGGAGCGCGATTGCTGCGCTGCTTCCGGCCGCGGGGCGGCATGCTCTGTGAAAAAGCCGCAGCGATGCTCTAAACTGTCACATCAATGTCATCAATCATCCGTTCCGCATCACAGGAACCTCCTGGTCACAAGGATGGACGCGAAGTGGAATGGCAACTGGCGTCCACGGACCTCGGTTCCGTGCGTCGTTGGCTGGCCGACCACGGTACGATCGACGGGCTGGTGCTCGAACCGCGCTCCACGCTGCAGATCTTCGATACGTACTTAGATACCCATGACTGGCGCATTCATCGTGCGGGCTTCGCACTGCGCATCCGCTCGGAGTCCGGGAAATCGGAAGCGACGCTGAAATCGCTTCACTCCGCCAGCGCGGAGGCCGCGGATCGCCGGGAGCTCAGCGAAACACTGGAGAATTCCGAGAGTGAGTCGATTCGACGCTCGATTGGACCGGTTGGAACGCGCGTCCACGCCATGAGCGGTGCGCACGCCCTGCTGCCGCTGTTCGAAGTGCGCACCTCGCGGCAGCGATTTGCGATCCGCAGAGAGGACGAGCCCCGGGAACTCGGGGAGATTGCCCTCGATGAGACCGTCATCTCGCGCCCGCACGGCGAGCCCCGGTCGAGCATGCAGCGAGTCGAGGTCGAAGCCCTCACGGAGGTCCATGAGCCGCTGCGATCGCTGGTGAAAACGCTGCGCAGCGATTGTGCGCTCGAGGCGGCGCCGGACACGAAATACTCGCAGGGGCTCAAGTCCGTGGGGCTGGCCCCGGGACCCGCACCGCAATTCACGCCGACGGCGGTGGACGCATCCATGCCGATCGTCGAGGTGGCACTGGCGAATCTCCGACGTTACTTGTCCGACTGGCATCGCCACGAGCCCGGCGCCCGGCTGGGTGACAATCCGGAAGAGCTGCATGACTTGCGCGTCGCCGGCCGCAGATTGGATGGCATTCTGCGCGAGTTCCGATCATCGTTGCCCGCGGCGTTTTCGCGGCTTCGGCCTGCGCTCAAGAAGGTATTGCGTGCGCTCGGTGACGCGCGCGACCTGGACGTCGCCCTGTGCGAGTTGGCGACGTTCAGCGGCGAGTTGCCGGAATCGGATCGGGACAGCGTCGAACCCTTGATCCAGTATCTCGTGTCCGAGCGCGGCCGGGCTCGCGCCCGGATGCTGACCGTTCTCGATTCGGTCTCGGTGCAAAAAACTCTGCAGAAATTGACCTGGCTGCTGGCCGCACCCAGCGCGGAATCGCAGCACGCATCGCCCGAGGTGGTG
>JBEKVP010000327.1:0-3795 GCA_049513935.1 Steroidobacteraceae bacterium | reverse complement strand
CTCGGCGTGCTCCCCGATCTCGGCCTGATCCTCGATCACCGCCAGGGGACCCACCACGGCGGAGGCCGCGACCCGGGCGCGCGGCGAGACCACCGCCGTCGCGTGAATGCCCGCCACCGCCTTGGATGCAGGGTGCAGGAGCGTTGCGATGTGCGCATAGCTCAAGTAGGGATTTGGGCCGATCAGCGCCGCCACCGGACAGGCGTCGGCATCGGCGGGCGCGAGCACCACGGCGCTCGCGTGCGTCGCCGGCAGGTTCCTTCGATAGCGCGAATTCGCAAGGAAGCTGAGTGTGCCGGGAACCGCATGGGACAGGGTCGCGACCCGCGACACGCGGATATCGGGCGATCCGCGCAGCTCCAAAGCGAACCTTACGGCCAATTCCCCTAGGCTGAATTCCTCTTGCACTGAGAGCCCGTCCTGCACATCGCGGTGCGAAAGGATCGAAGCACTATTTATTGCTGCCGGTCGGCTTGGCCGGCGCCTTGGCGGGCCCGGTCGGCGCCGGGGCCGCTATCGCCGCCGGCTTGCTTTGGAGCACGGCGAGCACCGCGGCGGTGATGTCGAGCGGTTGCTTGGCGAAGAACACATCGCCCAGCACCAGATCGAAGCCCTGCGCATTCGCGTAGTTCTGAATCTCGCCGACGAGATATCGCTGTACCTTGCCGATTTCCTCGTTCTTGCGGGTATTGACGTCGTCCTGAAATTCTCCGTACCGGCGCGAGAACTCACGCTGCCCGTCGCGGAAGGTCTTCTCGGCGTTGTTGCGGTCGGATTCGGACATGACCGCGCCTTCCTTCTGCAGCTTGTCCTCCTTGGCCTTGAGATCGTTCTGCATGGTCATGAGCTCACGGCGGCGCGGCCCGAACTCGTTCTCGAGCGTCTGCATGGCGGCCTTGCTCTGCGGCGCATCTTCCAGGAGCTTGTTGAAATTGACGTAGCCGATCTTGATTTCCGCGCTTGCTTGGCCCGCCGCCAGAAACCCGCACAGGGCCAAAGCCAGAAACGGAATGCTGCGATTGAAAGTCGACATGTTTGTTTTAAAGACCTCGATTTTGATATTTGCGTCAGAACGCCTGACCGATAGAGAACTGGAAACGCTCCGTTTCGTCGTTGAATCTCACCGTGTCGCCCGGGTATGCGTTCAACGGGATACCATACGAGAAACGGAATAGGCCCAGGGGCGCGAGCCACTGGACCGCGATCCCGGTCGATCTCTTCAGGTTATCATAACTGAAGTGGTAATTGACCGGCGTAATGTCGTCCTCGCCCAGGAATTTGACCTTGTCACCCGTATAGAACACGTTCCCCATGTCGTAGAACCAGCTCACGCGAGCGGCGCTTTTCCACTTGTCGGGTACCGGGAAGAGCAGCTCGAAGCGGCTGATGACCCGGAAATTGCCGCCGAACGGATTGCCGATGCCGATGTTGTCCCTGGGGCCGAGCGTGCTTTCTCGATAGCCGCGGACGCTGTCCGGACCGCCGGCGAAATAATTCAAATAGGGCGGCAGGAAGGTCGTCTTCCCGAGCGCCGAGGCATAGTCCACGCTGGCGTTGTACGACAAGAGCCATTTGTGCCAGATCGGGATGTACTGCAGGAACTGCAGGTTGGTCGCGTAGTAGCGCACGTCGCTGAACGGGAGCGCATAGCGGCCCGATAGTGCAAGGTGCAAGCCCCGGTCGGCGAACAGCGCGCGGTTGCGCGTGTCGAGATTCCAGCCGCCGGAGACCTCGTACGAATAGAAGTCGGTGCCGTAAACCGTGTACGGGCTATCGAGCGAATTGATGATGTTGTCGCCGTTGGTATCGTCGAGATAGCGCGTAAAGGTGTTGCCGTTGTGCTGAACCCAGTCGATCGCTTGCTGCGCGCTGTAACCCTGCGAGACGACGAGCTCGTTCTTGTTGGCGGAGACGCCGGCCGACAGGTACTGGTACTCGGTGATCGGATAGGAGAAGGTCTCCGCGAGCGTTAGCTGCTTGGTCGAGAATTTCGACGCCGCCGCGACGAATTGCGTGACGTCGCGAAAGGTCAAGGAGGTGGTGCGCGCGATCCCGTCGATGGTCGTGTACGGGTCGGTGTGCGCGAAGGTGTAGGTCTTGCTGTATTTGCCGGCATTGACCTCGAGCGCGATGCGCTCGCCCGAGCCCATGAAGTTGCTGTGCACGAAGTTGCCGTTGATGCTGAACTTCTGGGCCTCGGAGTAGCCGATGCCGCCGCCGAATTGCCCGGGCAAGCCTTCCTTGATGTTGTAGTCGACGTCCACCAGATCCGCGCTGCCGGCCACCGGCTTGGTCTCGAACTCCACCTTCTCGACATAGGGCAGGCGCTGGATGCGCTCCTTGGAGCGCTCGATCGCGGAGTTCGAGAGCCAGCCGCCCTCGAGCTGGCGCATCTCGCGGCGCAGCGTCTCGTCGTTGATCGCCGTGGTGTTGTTGAAATTGATGTGCCGTACGTAGACCCGGTTGCCCGGCTCGATGAAGAACGTGAGCGCGACGGTCTTCTTGTCGTTGTCGGGAGTCGGCACCGGATCGATCTTCGAGAACGCGTAGCCATCCGCGCCCAGGCGGTAGCTCATGAGCTCCTGCGAGCTCGTCACCTGCTTGCGCGAGTAGATGTCGCCGGGATGAATCAGCAGGAGCTTGCGCAGCTGCTCCTCGGGAACCACCATCGTGCCCGCGAGCTTGATCTCCGATATCTTGAAGACATCGCCCTCGTTGACGTTGATGGTGATGTACATGTCGTCTTTCTCAGGCGCAATCGTCACCTGGGTGGACTCGATCTGGAAGTTCGCGTAGCCGCGGTCCATGTAGTAGGAGCGCAGCTTTTCCAGGTCGCCGGTGAGCGATTCGCGCGAGTACCGGTCGTCCTGCTTGTACCAGGACAGCCAATTCGGGGTCTTGAGCTCGAATGTGCCGAGCACGTCCTTTTCCTTGAACTTGCTGTCGCCGACCAGATTGATCATCTCGATTTTGGCGCGCTTGCCTTCCTTGATATCGACCAGCACGTCGACCTTGTTGCCCGGCAGGTCCGTGACTTTGGTGTCGACGCGCACCGCGTACTTGCCGCGGCTGAAGTACTGGTCGGTGAGGTACTGCTTGACCTCATCGAGCACCGAGCGGTCGAAGGTCTTGCCTTGCGCAAGGCCGACGTTGCGCAAGCTCTTGGTGAGGTCCTCGGTCTTGATGTCCTTGTTGCCCTTGACTTCGAACTTGGCGATCGACGGACGCTCGACCACGACCACGAGCAGGGTGTTGCCGTCGCGCCGCACTTCCACGTCGCGGAAGAAGCCCGTCGCATAGAGCGCGCGCATCGCCTCGCCGATGCGCTGCTGATCGAGGTGATCGCCGATGTTGACCGGCAGATAATTGAAGACCGTGCCTTCGGAGATGCGCTGCAGCCCCTCGACGCGGATGTCGCCCACCACGAAGTTGTCGGGTGAGCTCTGCGGCGAGAGCGGCGCGGGTTGCGACGGCGTGGGGGCCGGCGGCGCGGATTGCGTCGGGGTGGCTTGCGACGGCGTGGGGGCCGGCGGCGCGGATTGCGTCGGCGTGGGTTGCGGGGGCGCGGGTGCCGGCGGCGTGGGGCCCGGCGGCTCCTGCGGCGCGGGTTGCGCGAGCTGCGAGACTCCCAGCGGCCCGATGGCGAACGCCATCAAGCAGATCAGCCGAAATTCAATCCGCACGCGACAATGACCGCATGCAATCTCGCTGGATAGAGCCTGCCACACGGCGACGCTCGCGCGGCGCAAACTTGACGTTGATCATGATTTCCCGTTAGTTCAAATGTCTGGATAT
>JBEKVP010000326.1:0-3804 GCA_049513935.1 Steroidobacteraceae bacterium | reverse complement strand
CGACCCGGCACCAGGCGATCGACGCGTTCCGGATGGTGTTCGCCGCCAAGGCATTCGCCTTCAGGCTCGAGACCGCGCAAACCTTCTTCGTGGAAGCCGTCGAGCTCAGGGAGGGGACGCGCGGGCGTAAAGCTCTATGAGGGCGCGTAAAGCTCTATGACCGTCGTGTCGGGGTGCGTGGTGAGGCAGGTCACGGGCCACACGGTGTCCGCCACGCCTCGGTAAAGAGCGGCCGCCGCCGCCTGCTTGTCGGGCGACGCGATCAACAGCAGCACGCGGCGCGCTTCCAGGATGTTTTGAACGCCGAGCGTCAGGCCGTGAGTCGGGACCGGGCGGCCGGGCCGTGCCGCTGCGAAGGCGGCCCGGGTCGAGAGCGCGAGCTCGGCGACGTGCGTGCGCAGGCTAAAGTCCGCGCCGGGCTCGTTGAACGCGATGTGGCCGTTCACTCCCACCCCGAGCACGCACAGATCGATGCCGCCGCAGGCGGCAATGGCGCGCTCGTAGCTGCGGCACTCAGCCTCGAGATCCGCCGCGGCACCATCGAGCAGTCGCACCCGCCCGGTGCCGAGCCCCATGGGCTCGATGAAGTGCCGATGCAGCAGGGCGGCGAAGCTCGAGCCATCCGCGGCCGGCAGTCCGCAGTACTCGTCCAGGTTGAAAATCCGCGCTTCCTCGAGATCGAGCGCGCCGAGGCGCGATCGACGGACGAGCTCCGCGTACAGTCCGAGGGGAGTCTTGCCGGCGGGCAGCGCCAGCGCCGATCGCGGATTTTCTCGCAAGACCGCCGCCACGACCCGCGCCGCCTCGGCCGCGAGCTCGTCCGGTGTGCGCGCACGGACTACCCGCACTTCGCGGCCCGGGCAAGATACGCTGCGTAGAGCGCCCGGTAGCCGTCAGCGGTCGGTGGATCGGGCCGCGTGATCTTGAGCGCCGCAGCGCGCCGCCCTTCGGCCGCGCCCTGCTGGAGGATGCGCCGCGCCAGCAACGCGGCGCCGATCGCCGCGGGCGACTGATCGCGCACTTCCGCCACGGGGTATCCGAGAATGTCGGCCAGCATCTGGATGCTCGCGGGCGCCTGTACGATTCGGCCGCCGACGCGCAGCGATTCGATCGGCAGCGTCTCCGCCAGCACCTCGACACAGCGTTTGACTTCGAAAAAGACGCCTTCGAGATACGCGCGCGCGATGTCGGCCCGCGAATGACTCAAGGTCAATCCGAACATGCCGCCCTGCAACCGCGGATTCCACAGCGCACCTTGCTCTCCGCCTGCGAGGTAAGGCGCAAAACTGAGACCGCGCGCTCCCGCTACGGATGCCGCTGCCTCGTGGTCGAGCTGGCCCTCGCTCCAGCCGAACAGCCCGCGGAGCCACTGATACCCCGTGCCGCTCGACAACAAGTCCATTTCGCGGCCGTACCAGCCCGGCTCCACGTGCGGCGTCAGCAGGTAGCGCGCGGCGGGATCGAGACGCCGTGTGGCGCTCGCCGCGAGAATCACCGCGCTCGAGCCGAAGCTGATCGAGACCACGTGCTCGTCGAGCGCGGCCATCGCGTAGGCCGCGCAGACGGAGTCCGCGGCCCCACAGCTCACCGGGATGCCGGCAGGCAAACCGAGCAGCGCGGCGCCCGCTTCACTCAACGGGCCGGCGAGAGAGTTCGCCGGCTGCAGCCGCGGCAGAAGTTTCTGCGGGAGGTTCCAGAACTCGCACAGATCCTTGGCGAAGGAGCGCTCCTGCAAGTCGTAAACCCCATAGCCGGCCGCGGTCGACGGCTCGGTGATGCGAAGACCGGTGAGCGCGTACAGCAGAAAATCCTTGGCCGACAAGACCGTCCCCACCTCTCCCGCCCGGTCCGAGAAATGAAACTGCCACATGGGAGCGAGATACCGTCCGTCGATCGGCATGCCGGTGCGCCCGTAGTGCTCGCTGCGTCTCACCCGCCCCGCGGCCCACTCATCGGCACGGCCGTCCTTCCAGGTGATTGCCGGCGCCACCGGTCCGCGCTCGCCGAGACAGACCAGAGTCGGCAGTTGCCCGGTCAGGCCGATCGCGCCGATGCTGTGCGTCCAATCGGCGGCTCGCGGCGCGAGGGCCGCGGCGAGCATCTTCATGGCCCGGCCGGTTGCCGCGAGCCAGTCCCCGGGAGCCTGCTCGGCTTGGTTCGGCACGGACGCCGCGGTGTCGAACTCCGCGACGCCCTCGCCCTGCACCGCTTCGTCCGCGGCGAGCGCCGCGACCTTCACCGCAGAGGTGCCGAGATCGATGCCGAGCGTCCACGTTGCGGCCATGCGGCGTTATACCTGGGCGCGCAGGGTCTGGGCGACGGCATCGGCCGCTTCGAGGGTGCGCTCGATATCCGCATCGGAGTGCGCGAACGACACGAAGAGATTCTCGAACGCGCCGGGATGAAAGAGCACGCCCCGCTCCAGCATTCCCTCCCACCAGCGACGGAAGATCTCGTGGTCGGCGAAGCGTGCCGCGTCACGATAGTTGCGGATCGGCTGGGGCGCGAACCAGACCTGCGACACGGGACCCAAGCCGACGATGTAGGCGGGCAGTCCGTGGCGGCGGAGAATTTTTGCGAGGCCCTCGTACAGTCGCGTGCAGCGTGCGAAAAGCTCCTCGTACCGGCCGGGAACGGCGAGCTCGTCCAGGGCCGCATTCGCGGCGGCCACGGCGATCCCGTTGGCGCTGTAGGTCCCGGCCATCGAGACCGTCCCGTCGGCGACGAGCTTCATGATGTCGCGCCGGCCGCCGAGCGCGGCGACCGGAAATCCGCCGCCCAATCCCTTCGCGAAAACCGTGAGGTCCGGACGTATGCCGAACAGGCCCTGAGCGCCCGAGAGCCCCAGGCGAAATCCGGTGATGACCTCGTCGTACACGAGCACGATGCCGTGGGCATCCGCGATCTCGCGCATGGCCTGCAAGTAGCCGGGTTCGGGCAGGATGCAGCCCGTATTGCACATGACCGGCTCGGTGAGGATCGCCGCGATCGCGTCGCGCTCGCGCGCCACGGCCGCGCGCAAGGCGTCGGCGTCGTTCCAGGGCAGGATGATGAGCGACTCGCCCGCGGCTTTCGACAGGCCCGGCCCCTGCGGCACCGGGATCGGCCTATGATCCGGACCCGCCTCCTCGATGGGCGGATGCTTGCTCCAGTAAACACCGTCGGAGAAGCCGTGATACATGCCCTCGAAGCGGATGATTTTCTCGCGCCCGGTGAAGGCGCGCGCGAGCCGCAAGCCGTAGAGGACCGCCTCCGTGCCCGTATTGCACAGGCGCACCTGCTCGACGCTCGGGACCGCGGCGATGATCTTCCGCGCCAAGGCCGCCTCGGCCTCGGTCGGCAGCGCGAATACCGTCCCGCGCTGTTGAATCTGCTCGACCACGGCCGCCGTCACTTTGGGCGGACGATGCCCGAGAATCATGGGTCCGAGACCGAGCATGTAGTCGATGTATTTGTTGCCGTCGACGTCGTAGAGGTAGGCGCCCTCGCCCCGCTCCACGAACAGAGGATACGGATCCCAGCCCGACCAGGTTGCGCGGGCGGTGCTGTTCACTCCGCCGGGGATGGGCGCGCAGGCCTTGCGGTAAAGCTCCGCGCTGCGAATCGAGCGGGTGGGGTCTTGGTACTTCATGGCGGTGATTCATCCTTGAGCGGCGCGAAGAATTGCGCGCCCTTGCTGCGAAGAAAGAGCGCGATCAGCGCGCCGACGGCGATCGAGCCCAAGCCGTAGGCCGCAACCGCGGCGCTGAACACGCCGGTCGCCAGGCTTCCGATCAGCACGAAGACGCTGAACAGCACGCCGAT
>JBEKVP010000325.1:0-3824 GCA_049513935.1 Steroidobacteraceae bacterium | reverse complement strand
CCGGGCCAGCGTTGCGGCGATCACGACGCGCGCGACTACCTCGCGCGCGTCGACGCCGAACGCAGCACATTCGCCGCGCTCGCGAGGGAAGGCCGATGAGGTAGACTGCTGCTATGCCGATTCGCATTTTCGCAGGGACAGCGCTCGCTCTCACGCTGGCGGCGGCGTGCGTTGCGGACGAGCCGCCCGCGGCCACCGGATCGCAAAGCATTCCGGATCACGTGGAAGCGGCGGGCAAGGAGGTCGCACGGGAGTCGAAAGCGGTCGGCGCCGCCGTCAAGGAAGGTGCGGTGAAGGTGGGCGCGGCCTCGAAGAAGGTTGCGCACCAGGTGGCCGATGCGACGGTGAAGGGCGCGCACGAGGTCAAGGACGCGGCCAAGAACGTCGCCGCGAAGACCAAGTCGACCGTAAAGAAGGGCGACTCGTCGGGCCAAGACAAGACGCCCGAGCCGTAGGAGGCCGTACCGCCGACAGCCGTAGCGCCGACAGCCGCATCGCCGCCAGAGTGCGACGGCACGCAGGCCTCAATCAAGGTCAACGATGGTCTTTGAAGGGCGGGAATCGAGCGCGGCCTTGACCATCGTTTGGAAGTAGGCGACCGATTGCTCGTGCCTCGGGCTCAATGGACCGGGGGAGTAGCCCCCGGAGACGTAGTTGTTCTGGGTATGCTCGCAGATGCCAAAGTCTTCCCGCACGATGCCGCAATTCACGTCGATGGTGCTCCTGCGCGACGGGGCGCTCTCCTCTCCGGTATCGGAGAAATAAAAATCGTAGATCAGCTCCGTGGTGTTCACGGCCAGCGGATTGATGCGGCTCGTATTCATGCCGCCGGGGAACACCGACAACGTCCAGTTCGGCCACATCCACAGCCATTTTCCGCCGTAGATGGAACCGTTCCTTTGCGGCGCCGTCATCCGCACCATGCCGTTCTGCGCGACGGTCTCGAACTTCGCGAACTCGATGACTTTCATGAAACCCGGATGGATGCCGGGAATGTGATAGCCCTCGACGAAGTTGTCGGTATAGGTTTTCCAATTGCTGCGCATGGTGAAGCGGTGCTCCTCCACGGCCGCATAGGTCTCGATCGGCGAGTCCGCGATTTCCTCGGGGAGGTCGCCGAGCTGATCGAGCAGCGCGGCATCGGGCTCGATGCCGAGGAAGAGGAGCCCGCGCCACTCGGCGATGTGTGCGGGTGCGAGCGGCCAGTCCTCGATCTTGAAATCCGCATCGTCGCCGAACCACGGTGCTTGGCGCAGCGCCCCGGTCTCATCGTAAACCCATTGATGATACGGGCAGCGCAGCTGCCGGCAATTACCGGCGCCCTCCGCGAGGAGCCGCGCGCCGCGGTGGCGGCACACGTTGTGAAAGCCGCGCAGCACGCCGTCGCGGCCGCGCAAGGCAAAAAGCTTCCAACCCGCGACATCGACCGCGAGATAATCACCCGGACCTCGAAGCCGCGCGGCTGGGCCGAGCATTTGCCAATGGCGCTTGAAGATTCTCTGGCGCTCCGCCTCGAACACGTCCGGGTCGACGTAATAGTGCGCATCGAGATTGGTGAGCATCGGCATAGCGGCTGCCTTGGATCGAAACGGCGATAAGATCGGACGCAATGGAGCGAGCGATACGATGTGCCTGATTCTACTGGTTTGGCGAGCCCATTCGCATTACCCGCTCGTGCTGGCGGCGAACCGAGACGAATACCATGTACGCCCGAGCGCCGCCGCCGCGTGGTGGCCGGGGCCGGCCGGCATGCTCGCCGGCCGGGACCTCGAGCAAGGCGGCACCTGGCTCGGCGTGAGCCGCAGGGGACGATTCGCGGCGCTCACCAACTACCGTGATCCGGCCGCGCGGCGCCCGGATGCGCCGAGCCGGGGCATGCTGGTAGCCGAGACGCTGGAATCGGGCGGCAGCATATTCGAGACATTGGTTCACCTGCGCGAGGTGGGCCCGCACTACAATCCGTTCAATATGATTTTCTGCGACGGAGAGCGTCTCGGTGTCTTCGAGAGCGTGCGCGGCGAGGGACGCGAGCTCGGCCCGGGTATCTTCGGACTCTCCAACCATCTGCTCGATACGCCCTGGCCCAAGGTCGAGAACGCCAAGTCGCGACTCGTCAAGGCGTTGACCGACAGGGGCGACGAGGGCGAGATTCTGCGCCTCTTGCGCGACGACCGGCCGGCGCCCGACGCCGATTTGCCCTCGACCGGGATCCGGCTGGAATGGGAGCGCCTCCTCTCCAGCGCGTTCGTGCGCGCCGACGATTACGGTACCCGATGCTCGACGGTCTTTCGCGTCGATCGCGAGGCGCACGCTCGTTTCGACGAGTGGTCCTGGGATCGCGCGGGGCAGGAGAGCGGCCGGCGCACCTACCGCTTCGAAGTGCTGCGCGCGAAAGGCGCCCCGTGAGGACGGCTCGCGCGGGCACGCTCGCCCTCATCCTCATGCTCGCCGGCTGCGCGTCATCGTACGAGCTCATCGGACAGGCGCGGCCGCCGATCCCGCCGGACCAGGTGCAACTCTACCTCGAGCCGCCGAAGCGCGAGTACCAGCAGATCGCGATCATCAAGACCTCGAGCAAACGCTCGTTCTCGTTCACCTCGGAGGGCAAGGCAGAGGTCGTGGTCAAGCGGCTCAAGGCGCAAGCCGCGAAACTCGGCGCCAACGGCGTACTGCTAAAGCAAATCACCGATGAGGGAGACGGGACCGTGGGTGCCGGACTCGGAAGCTCGTACGAAGGCCCCCGCGGCACCGCCGATGTCGGCGTCAGCGCCTCAGCGCTCCTGATGAAGCGCTATGGACACGCCATCGCGATCTACCTTCCGGCCGACTCCAGGGCCGCCGGCGCGCGCTGAACGGCGCTACACGCTCGTGGGCCCCTGAAAGTCGCGCGCGGCAGCCACGATCCAATCGCGGAATCGGGCGACTTTCGGCAGCGCCAGATACGCGCGCGGACAGACGAAGTAGTAAGACGACCGGAAGGGCAGCGCCTCCTTGCTCGCAAGCCGCAAGGTCCCTTTGTTGAGCGACCGCGTCACCGTGGTCCAGCGAGCGAGCGCGAAGCCCAGACCCTCTTCTGCGGCCACGAGCAATCCCGCCGAGTCGTCGATCAGCGGGGGTCGCGAGTGCCAGGCGATCTCCTCATCGGTCTTTTGCCAGATGCGCCACGGCGCATCGTCGCCCTCGAGCAGCGGGTATTTGCTCAAGTCCGCGCCGCGCTCGATCATACCGTATTGCTTGATGAGCTCGGGCGTGCCCACCGGGACGATCCAGTCGGCGAGCAATTTCTCCACGTGCAGATTGGGATAGTTGCCCCGCCCGAAGCGGATGCCGACGTGCACGGCGGCGCGCGAGAAGTCCGTGAGCTCGGGCGAGGTGTGAAAGCGCAGCTCGATCTCGGGGTGCTTGCGGCGAAAGGAGCGGATGCGGGGCAACAGCCAGATCTGCAGGAACGAGGTGAGCAGCGTGATCTGCAAGGGCCCGCCGCGGCCGTGCTGCTTGATCAAGTGCACGGCGGATTCGAGCTTGTCGAGGCCCGCGCGCACGGCGGGCAACAGCTCGAGCCCCTCTTCGGTAATCTCGACCCGCCGGCCATTGCGCCGGAAGAGCGGGACTTGAATGTACGACTCGAGCGTCTTGATCTGTTGACTCACGGCCGCGGGCGTTACGTTGAGCGCCTCTGCCGCGGCCGAGAAATTCAAGTGCGAAGCGACCGCTTCAAAGACTCGAAGCGCGCCGAGAGGCAGCCGTCCATAAGCCGAGGGCACGTTAAGTTCTCCTTAACAGACGGTCAGGTATTGCGTTTGTTGCTTCGGACTCCGCGGAGC
>JBEKVP010000324.1:0-3843 GCA_049513935.1 Steroidobacteraceae bacterium | reverse complement strand
GTCACACGGTCGCGCATCACGTCGATCGCGCGCGGCGCGGCCAGGCCGGCCGAGCCGCGGCCGGCCTAGCTGAGCGCGTCGATGGCATCATCGAGTCCCGCCAGCGTCAAAGGGTACATGCGCCCTTCCAGAAGCTCGCTGATGATCTCGATCGACGCCGTATGGCCCCAGCGCGACTGCGGGCGCGGATTGATCCAGGCGAACTTCGGGTACGCCCGCGTCAGCCGCTCGAGCCAGACCTTGCCGGGCTCGGGGTTCCAATGCTCGACGCTGCCGCCGGCGTGCACGACCTCGTATGGGCTCATGGTCGCGTCGCCGACGAAGATGAGCTTGTAGTCCGAAGCGTAGGTGCGCATCACCTCGACCGTGCCCACATGCTGGTTGAAGCGGCGCCGGTTGTCGCGCCACAGCGCCTCGTAGGGGCAGTTGTGAAAATAAAAGTGCTCGAGATGCTTGAACTCGCTGCGCGCGGCCGAGAACAGCTCCTCGCAGATCCGCACGTGATCGTCCATCGAGCCGCCGATATCGAGCAGCAGCAGTACTTTCACCACGTTGTGCCGTTCCGGCATCATCTTGATGTCGAGCCAGCCGCCCGAGCGCGCGGTCGCATCGATCGTGTCGGCCAAGGCAAACTCGGTGGGCGCGCCCCGGCGCGCGAACTTGCGCAGCTTGCGCAGCGCCAATTTCATGTTGCGGGTGCCGAGCTCCACGGTGTCGTCGAGGTTGGCAAATTCGCGTTTGTCCCAGACCTTGACTGCGCTGCGATTGCGGGATCCCTCTTGCCCGATCCGCACGCCTTCGGGGTTGAATCCGTAGGCGCCGTATGGCGAGGTCCCGGCGGTGCCCACCCACTTGCTGCCGCCCTCGTGCCGGCCCTTCTGCTCCTCGAGGCGCTTCTTGAGCGTCTCCATGAGCTTGTCCCAGCCGCCCAGGGCCTCGATCTCGGCCTTCTCTTCGTCCGTGAGGTCGCGCACCAGCATCTTTTTGAGCCAGTCGGCCGGCAGCTCGCGCGCGAGCGCGGCGAACAGATCTAGGGCGCCCTTGAAGTGCGCCGCGAACACGCGGTCGAACCGGTCGTAGTAGCGCTCGTCCTTGATCAGACAGGTGCGCGCCAGATGATAGAAACGCTCGGCGTTCGCTTGCCCGAGGCCCCTCTGGAGCGCCTCGAGCAGCGTCATCAACTCCGTGATCGACACCGGCACGCCGGCGCTGCGCAGCCTTAAAAAGAACCTAACGAGCATTCCGGCGGTTGAGGAACAGGAGCTGCTCGAACAGGTGTACGTCCTGCTCGTTCTTGAGCAGCGCTCCGTAGAGCGGGGGAATCAGCTTTTTCGCGTCATCGCTGCGCAGCGCCTCGGGCGGGATGTCCTCGGCCACCAGCAGCTTGATCCAGTCGAGGAGCTCCGAGGTGGTGGGTTTTTTCTTGAGGCCCGGCGTCTCGCGGATCTTGAAGAACGCCGCGAGCGATTCGCGGAGCAGATCCCGTTTCAGGTTCGGGAAGTGCACATCCACGATCTGCGTCATCGTGGCTTCGTCCGGAAACCGGATGTAGTGGAAAAAGCAGCGCCGCAGGAAGGCGTCGGGCAGCTCCTTCTCGTTGTTGCTCGTGATCACGATGACCGGCCGGTGCTTGGCGTGCACGGTTTCGCGCGTCTCGTAGACGTAGAATTCCATGCGGTCGAGCTCGCGCAGCAGGTCGTTCGGGAACTCGATATCCGCCTTGTCGATCTCGTCGATCAACAGCACCGGCTGCACCTCACTGTCGAAGGCCTCCCACAGATTGCCCTTGACGATGTAGTTGCGGATATCCTGAACCTTGGGGTCCCCGAGCTGCGAATCGCGCAGGCGCGACACGGCGTCGTATTCGTACAGGCCCTGCTGCGCCTTGGTCGTGGACTTTATGTGCCACTCGTAGAGCGGCTTCGACAGCGCCCGGGCGATCTCGGCCGCCAGCAGTGTCTTGCCGGTGCCGGGCTCGCCCTTGATGAGCAACGGCCGCGCCAGCACCATCGTCGCGTTCACGGCGGCCATCAGCTCCTCGGTCGCTATGTAGCGCTCCGTTCCGCGAAATTCTTTCTGCATGGTTGCCGCCGCGTCGTTGAGGCAGCGCTACTTGCGCTGGGCCTTTAGGATCTGCATCGAATTGGTGCCGCCGGCCACGCCGGTGAGCTCGCCCTTGGTGAGAATGATGAGATCTCCTTCCTTGACCAGTTTCAGATCGAGCAGATGCCTGAAAATTGAAAAGTAGAACGCCTCGCGATCCTTGTCCGTGACGTCGTACGCAACCGGATAGACGCCGCGGTACAGGGTCACGCGGCTCAAGGTCGCCTGCTGCCGGGTGAAGGCATAGATCGGGATGTCCGAGCGCACGCGCGACATCCACAGCGGGGTCTCTCCGGACTCGGTGAGCGCGACGATGGCCTGGACGTGCAGGTGATTCGCGGTGTACATGACCGCGGCGGCGATCGCCTCGTTGGCGCGCTCGAAATAGCCGGTCGTGCGCTGCCGGATGCGTACATGCGTGCCCTGGTACTTCTCCGCTCCGCAGATGATCTGCGCCATGGCCTCGACCACCTTGGCCGGGTGCTTGCCCGCGGCCGTCTCCGCGGACAGCATCACCGCGTCGGTGCCCTCCATGACGGCGTTCGCCACATCCGACACCTCGGCGCGGGTCGGGATGGTGTTGGTGATCATCGATTCCATCATCTGCGTCGCGGTGATGACCACGCGATTCTGATGCCGGGCCTCCTGCATGATCTGCTTCTGAAGACCCGCTAGCTCCGCGAATCCCATCTCGACGCCCAGATCGCCGCGCGCCACCATGACGGCGTCGCTCGCCCGCACCACGTCGGCGAGGTTCTTGACCGCCTCCGCGCGCTCGATCTTGGCCACGAGGAGCGCCTGGCTGCCGGCGGCGCGCAGCAAGGTGCGTGCCTCCTTGACGTCGGCGCCGTCCCGCGCGAACGATACGGCGAGGTAATCGACGTTGAGCGACGCGGCGATCACGATGTCCTCGCGGTCCTTGTCGGTCAAGGCGCCGGCCGAAAGGCCGCCCCCCTGGCGGTTGATTCCCTTGTTGTTGCCGAGCTCGCCGCCGACCAGCACGCGGGTCTTGATCCGTGGTCCGTCGATCGCCGCGACCTGCAACGCGATCTGGCCGTCGTTGAGCAGAAGCACGTCGCCCACCGACACATCGGACGGCAGCTTCTTGTACGCGATGCCGACCGCGTGGACATCGCCGGCGTCGACCGCGAGCGTCGCGTCGAGAGTGAACTCGGCGCCGTCGACGAGCTCGACCTTGCCGGCCGCGAATCGATCGATGCGGATCTTCGGGCCCTGCAGATCGCCGAGCACGCCTACGTAGCGGCCGGCGCGCTTGGCTGCGCTGCGGACGAGCTCCAGGCGCCGAGCGTGATCGGCCGGCACGCCGTGCGAGAAATTGACGCGCACCACATCGACGCCGGCGCGCACCATGTCGCCGATGACTTTGGGATCATCGGTCGCTGGCCCCAAGGTCGCGACGATCTTGGCGCGGCGCAGAATGAAGCTCATGCCGCCCGTCGCTCGAGGATGTCGACCGCGGGCAGCTTCTTGCCCTCGACGAACTCGAGGAACGCGCCCCCGCCGGTCGATATATAGGAGATGCTGTCCTCGATGCCGTACTTCTCGATTGCCGCGAGCGTATCGCCGCCTCCGGCGAGCGAAAAGGCCTTGCTGCGCGCGATCGCGTTGGCAAGGATGCGGGTCCCCTCGCCGAACTGGTCGAACTCGAACACCCCCACGGGGCCGTTCCACAGTATGGTGCCGGCCGCGGCGATCAACGTCGCCAGGTGCTCGGCCGTG
>JBEKVP010000323.1:0-3864 GCA_049513935.1 Steroidobacteraceae bacterium | reverse complement strand
CGCCCGCTCGCAGTCGGGCTTCCTGGCGGTTTGGCGGCGCTCGGTTTACAGTACGCGCCCCTCGTGGAAAAGTCTTGGGATTCATGGCGATGCGATTCGGGACCGAGTTCGACGTGATCGTGATCGGCGGCGGCCACGCCGGTACCGAGGCAGCGCTCGCGGCCGCGCGCATGGGCTGCCGCACGCTCTTGCTCACCCACAATATCGAGACCCTCGGGCAGATGAGCTGCAATCCCGCTATCGGCGGCATCGGCAAAGGGCACCTGGTCAAGGAGATCGATGCGCTCGGCGGCGCGATGGCGCTCGCCGCGGACGAGGCGGGTATCCAGTTGCGCACCCTGAACGCCAGCAAGGGGCCCGCGGTGCGCGCCACTCGGGCGCAAGCCGACCGCCAGCTCTACAAGCGCGCCATCCGCCGGTTGCTCGAGACGCAGCCGAACTTGGAGCTTTTCCAGCAAGAAGTCGCCGACCTCGCGCTCGATGCCGAGCGGGTCGTCGGATGCGTCACTTTGAGCGGCATCGAGTTCCGGGCGCGCACCCTGGTGTTGACCGTGGGCACGTTCCTGGGCGGCAAGATCCATGTCGGCTTGGAAAGTCACGCCGGAGGCCGCGCCGGCGATCCGCCGTCGAATAAACTCGCCGCGCGGTTGCGCGAGCTGCCGCTCGGCGTCGGGCGGCTGAAGACCGGCACCCCGCCGCGAATCGACGGACGCAGCATCGACTATCGGGATTTGCGCGAACAGCACAGCGACGAGCCCCGTCCCGTGTTCTCGTACTTGAATACTCGCGCCGCGCACCCGTCGCAGATCCCGTGCCACATCACGGCCACCAACGAGCGCACGCACGCCATCATCCGCGGCGCCGCCACGCGATCGCCGATGTTCACCGGGCTCATCGAGGGCACGGGTCCGCGCTACTGTCCGTCGGTCGAGGACAAGGTCGTGCGCTTCGCCGATCGGACCTCGCATCAGATATTCATCGAGCCCGAAGGCTTGTCCACGCACGAGGTGTATCCGAACGGGATCTCCACCAGTCTCCCCTTCGATGTGCAGCTCGACTTCGTGCGCACCATCAAGGGATTCGAGCGCGCTCACATCACCCGGCCCGGATACGCGATCGAGTACGACTTCTTCGATCCGCGCGGCCTCAAGGCGAGCCTCGAGAGCAAGTTCATCGGCGGCCTGTATTTCGCCGGCCAGATCAACGGGACCACGGGCTATGAGGAGGCGGCCGCGCAGGGTCTGCTGGCGGGCCTCAATGCGGCGCTCGCCGCGCGGGGACGCGACGCGTGGGCGCCGAAGCGCAGCGAGGCCTATCTCGGCGTGCTGGTGGACGATCTCATCACCCGCGGCGCGCCCGAGCCGTACCGCATGTTCACGAGCCGCGCCGAGTATCGATTGTCTCTGCGCGAGGACAACGCGGATCTGCGCCTGACGCCTCGCGGCCGCGAGCTCAAGCTGGTCGATGACGCGCGTTGGGAGTTCTTCGCGCGCAAGCGTGAGGCCGTCGAGCGCGAAGTGGCGCGCATGTCCGGGGTGCTGGTGCGGCCGGAGTGCCTGGACGGCGCCCTGCTTGCGAAGCTCGGTCAGCCCCTGCAGCGCGAAGTGCATGCCTTCGAGCTGCTCAAGCGTCCCGAGATCGGCTACGACGACTTGAGCGCCGTCGCGCCGCTCGATCCGGAGCTCGGTTCCTGGTGCGACGATGAGCGCCTCGCGAGCCAAATCAAGCTGCAGGTCGAGGTGCAGGCGAAGTATTCGGGGTACCTCAAGCGCCAAACGGAGGAGATAGACCGCCAGCAACGTCACGAGGACACGCCGCTTCCGGCGGACATCGACTACGCGGCGGTGAGCGGATTGTCGAACGAGGCGCGCCAGGCGCTCGGGAGCGTGCGGCCGCAAACTCTTGGACAGGCGGCCCGCATTCCGGGATTGACGCCGGCCGCCGTGTCGCTGCTCTTGGTGCATCTCAAGAAGCGCGGCCGCGCCGCCTGACGAGGCGCTAGTGGCATTTTGCCCGTCCACTCATTAACATGAGCGCCTTCGACTGAACCCCGCGGCTCGGAGAATTGCATGTTTTCTCGATTGACTTGTCTCTCGTTGCTGGCAGGCGCGACGGTGTTGATTGGCTCGCAAGCCGCGCTGGCCCAAGCCGACGCCGCGGCAGATGCCGGGAAACCGAACCCGGAGCGCGGCCAGAAATTGTTCTACACCTGCTACGGATGCCACGGGGTCGAGAACTACCGGAACGCCTATCCCGACTACAGCGTTCCGAAGCTGCGCCATCAGAATTCGGCGTACATCATTGCCGCCCTCAACGAATACAAATCGGGCGCCCGGCCGCACCCGACCATGCACGCTCAAGCGGAATCGCTGTCCGATCAGGATATCAAGGACATCGCCGCGTACCTTCAGGGCGGCGAACCGGTGAAGCCGTCCACGGAGGACAAGGGATCGTTGCCCAAGGAAGCGGCGGCCTGCGCGGCCTGCCACGGGGGCAACGGAACGGGCGTGCTGGCGCCGCTCGATCCGAAGCCGCCGGTTCTCGCCGGCCAGCACGTCGATTATCTCGAGCAGGCGCTCACCGCGTATCACAACGGGCGGCGCAAGAACGTGGTCATGAACGGCATGGCGCAGCTCTTGACCAACGAAGACGAGATCAAGGCCGTCGCGGAGTATTTCGCGAGCCAGGCCTCGCCGCTCGAGACCGCGACGACCTCGAGCGAATAGCCGCTACGGCGTCAGGCTCGCAAGGAACTGCGCGAACGCACGGTAGTACGCGTCGCGGCTGCGCCGATCGGCGAACGTGCTGCCTTCGCCCGTCGCCTTGAGATACCAGACCGTGCCGCCGCGGCTCCGCAGGCGATTCACCAGCTCATCCGCTTGCCCGATCGGAATCGACGGATCGTTCTTCCCGTGCACGATGAGCACCGGCCGGGTGATTCTATCGGCGCTGAACCAGGGCGAGATGCGCCTGAAGTAGGTGCGCGTGTCCGGATCGCGCTCATCGCCGAACTCCTCCCGTGCCTGGCTCTTGAGATACGGCGCGGTATCGCCCAGGTAGCCGATGAAATCGGTGATCCCGCCGAAGTCGACGCCGCCCTTGAGCCGCTCGCCGTAATTCACCAGCGCTTCGAGGGTGAGGTAGCCGCCGTAGCCGCTCCCGGACACCACGACGCGCTTCGCGTCGAACCGTGCGTCGAGGCTGAGCCAGACCAGGAGCGCGCCGACGTCCTTGACCGCGTCCTCGCGCTGCATCCCCCCGTCGAGTGCCCGATAGGTCTTTCCGTAGCCGGAGGAGCCGCGCACGTTCGGAGCGAGCACCGCGAAGCCAAGCTCGTTCACCACGTACTCGATCCAGGGATCGAAGCGCGGCCGGAACTCACCATCGTGGCCGTGCAGCACGATCAGCACCGGATGCGGCCCGGGGTTCGCCGGCTCGTAGACGTAGAGCGGCACCTGACGCGATTTCCCGTCGGACCGGTCGAAGGTCGGAAATTGAGTCAGCCGCGGCACCACGAATTTCGTCCGGTCGAAAGGACCGGGCTCACTCGCGGTCCATGCATCGAGCCGGTTGCCCCCGATGTCGAGCACATAGGCGTCGCGCGGCGCATTCGCCGCGCTCAAGGCCAAAGCGAGGCGTTTACCGTCCCGGTCGAAGCTCAAGGAGTCGATGACGCCGGCGAACGGCAATCGCGGCGTCACCAGATCCTGGTGCGTCCTGAGATCGGCGAGATCGAGCTTGCCGGTGCCGCCCTCGTTGGTCACGTAGGCGAGATAGTGCCCGTCTCGCGAGAGGGCGAATTGCTCGACGTCCCACGGAATGCGTCCCGAGATGTCCGTTTTCTCGGAGGTGAAGATATTGACG
>JBEKVP010000322.1:0-3876 GCA_049513935.1 Steroidobacteraceae bacterium | reverse complement strand
CTGGTCCTTGCACGCCTGCTGAGCCGCCGGCTCGAGAGTCAAGCACTTCTCCGTTGCCACCTTGTGCACACCGTCCGCCCGCGCCATGGCGATGTCAAAGGCGCCCGTTACCCGGGCGTGGGCCGCCTCTCTCGAATCGGCACCGGCGACTTTGGCCGCGCTCTTCACATCCTTTCGAGCCTCGACCTGCGCCTGATTGATTTCTTTCTGGGCCTCTTGCTGCGCGGCCGCGACATCCGCCTGGGTCACGACCGGCGACTTCGCATGATGACAGCCGCATAGAGCGAAGAGCGCGAGTCCGATCACTTCGCGCCTCCGCCGTATCCAGTCTGGTCGCACGGCCGCCTCCTCCCTCCAGTAACGAGATCACAACACTAGAGGTGCGCCGCCGCGGCGGCAAGGGCCCGCGGTCAGTATTTCACGTCGGCGCAGTCCTGCACGTGCCGCGGAATAAACCCGCCGCCAGCCGAGTCTTCTCGACCATGACCCACACCGGAGAATTCACGGCAATGCAGCGAATCTCGCTCACGGCGACCACAGCGGCCGGCATCCTCATAGCGACGTTCGCGTCCGCTCTCGCCCTCGCGCAAACACCACCCGAAGGTGACCCCGTGCATGGCAAAGCGCTCTATCAATCCTGCGCTGCTTGCCACTCCATCGACGACAACGACCTGGGGCCGAAGCATCGCGGGGTTGTCGGGCGTCGAGCCGGAAGCATCGAGGACTATACTTATTCCGCGGCCCTCAGGAATTCGGGTTTGACCTGGGACAAAACCACGCTCGACCGCTGGCTGACCAATCCGAGCGAGCTCGTGCCGGGCACGAAAATGTACTTCAAGATCGACGATCCGCAGAAGCGCGCCGACATCATCGCCTACCTGGAGCAGCTGAAATAGCGCGCGCGCCCGAATGCGGGTGCGAGACGGAGGTCTGGAATCGATCGCGCGCAGCGCTTACGATTGCGGCTGTCTCGTCGTGCTGGCGTGAGCGGCGGTCCCATGGGCGAATCAAAAGAGCGGCACACCGGCGGCTGCCTCTGCGGCGCGATCCGTTACGCGGCCGAGGGCGATCCCCTGTACTCGGGATTTTGCTACTGCGCGGACTGCCGCAAGGCCTCCGGCTCCGGGTGCGTTCCCTTCATGGGCTACCCGGCGAGCGCCGTGCGCTTCAGCGGCAGGGCCACACAGTTCGTCTCGCAAGCCGCGCGCGGCGGACAAGCCGTGCGCAATTTCTGCCCGACGTGCGGCGGTCTTGTGTTCGGCGGCCGAGTCGGTATCGATACCGAGCATACGATCTACGCCGGCTCGCTGGACGACCCGTCGGTGTTCACGCCGCGCATCGCAATCTTTGCGCGCGACCGTGCGGCGTGGGCAATCATCCCACCCGGCCTCACCGTCTACGACCGATTGCCCGGCTGAGCTTAAGCGCCGTCGAGCAAGTGGTCCACGATCAAGTCCGCCGCCTCGGAAGGCGTCATGCGTGTCGTGTCGATGCGGATCTCCGGCGCCGAGGGCGCCTCGTAGGGACTGTCGATTCCGGTGAAGTTCGCGAGCGCCCCGGCGCGGGCCTTTTTGTAGAGACCCTTGACGTCGCGCCGCTCCGCCTCGGCGAGCGGGGTATCGACGAATACCTCGATGAACTCGCCGTGCGGGATCATATCGCGGACCATCTGCCGCTCGGCGCGAAACGGTGAGATGAAAGCCGTGATCACGATGAGCCCGGCGTCGGTCATGAGCCTCGCGACCTCGCCGACCCGGCGGATGTTCTCGACGCGGTCGGCCTGGGTGAATCCCAGATCCTTGTTCAAACCGTGGCGAACGTTGTCGCCGTCGAGCAGGAAGGTGTGCCGATTCATGCGGTGCAGCTTCTTCTCGACCAGATTGGCGATCGTCGATTTACCGGCGCCGGAGAGGCCCGTGAACCAGAGCACCGCGGGCTTCTGATTCTTGAGGCCGGCCCGCGCCTCGCGGCTGATATCGAGCGCCTGCCAGTGGATGTTCTGGCTGCGGCGCAGTGAGAAGTGAATGAGCCCGGCGGCGACGGTTGCGTTCGTGAGCTTGTCGATCACGATAAATGCGCCAAGGTCGCGATTCTCGGCATAGGGCTCGAAGACGATGGGCCGGTCGGTGGCGAGGTTCACGACGCCGATCGCGTTGAGCTCGAGCGTCTTCGCGGCCAGATGCTCCAGCGTGTTGACGTTCACCTGATACTTGGGAGGATGAAGCGTGGCGGTCACGGTTTGAGTCGCGAGCTTGGCCCAGTAAGGCCGCCCGGGGAGCAGCGGCTCATCGGCCATCCACACGACCATCGCCTCGAATTGATCGGCCACCTGAGCGGGCGCATCGCCCGCCACGATGACATCTCCGCGCGAACAATCGATCTCGTCGTGGAGGCATAGCGTGACCGACTGGCCCGCGACCGCGCGCGGCAAATCGCCGTCCCAGGTCACGATGCGGCTGACCCGCGAGGTCTTGCCGGAGGGCAGCACCCGCACCGGATCGCCCACCCGGACGGTGCCCGCCGAGATGAGGCCCGCGAAGCCGCGAAAATCCAGATTCGGCCGATTCACCCACTGGACGGGCAGGCGGAACGGCCGGTCCTGGTCGGCCGTGAGGTCGATCTTCACGGTTTCCAGGTACTCGATGAGCGAGGGGCCCGTATACCAGGGCATGCGCTCCGAGCGCTTCGCGATATTGTCTCCGGCGAGGCCGGAGATCGGGATCGCGACGAAGTCGGCGATCCCGATGCTCGATGCGAAGGCGCGATAGTCCGCGACGATTGCCTCGAACCGCGCCCGGTCGTAGCCGATGAGATCCATCTTATTGACGGCGAGCACGATGTTGCGGATGCCGAGCAGATGCGCAAGATAGGAGTGCCGGCGCGTCTGCGTGAGCACACCCTTACGCGCATCGATCAGAATGACCGCGAGATCCGCCGTCGATGCGCCGGTGACCATGTTGCGCGTGTACTGCTCGTGGCCCGGGGTGTCCGCGACGATGAATTTACGCCGGTCGGTCGAGAAGAACCGATAGGCGACGTCGATCGTGATCCCCTGCTCCCGCTCGGCCGCGAGACCGTCGACGAGCAGCGCAAAGTCGATGTTCTGACCCTGCGTGCCCATCTTCTTCGAATCCGCCTCGAGCGCCGCGAGCTGATCCTCGAAGATCATCTTCGAGTCGAACAGCAGCCGCCCTATAAGGGTGGACTTGCCGTCATCGACGCTGCCGCAGGTGATGAAGCGCAGCAGGCTCTTGTGCTGGTGCCGCTCGAGATAGGCCTCGATGTCCTGCGAGACGAGCTCGTGCGCCTGGTAGCGGTTGTCGCGGACTAGGCTCATCAGAAATAGCCCTCTTGTTTCTTCTTCTCCATGCTGGCGGCTTGGTCGTGGTCGATCGCGCGGCCCTGCCGCTCCGAGGTCGTGGTGAGGAGCATTTCCTTGATGACCTCGGGAAGCGTTGCCGCCGTGCTCTCGACGGCGCCGGTCAGGGGATAGCAGCCGAGCGTGCGAAAGCGGATCGAGCGCAGTTGCGGCACCTCGCCCGCCTGCAAGGGAAACCGCTCGTCGTCCACCATGAGAATCAGACCGTCGCGCACCACCGTCGGGCGCGGCGCGGAGAAGTACAACGGCACGATCGGAATCTCTTCCAGATGGATGTACTGCCACACGTCGAGCTCGGTCCAATTGGAGATCGGAAACACCCGGATGCTCTCGCCTTTGGTCTTCTTGGCGTTATAGAGATGCCAGAGCTCAGGGCGCTGATTCTTGGGATCCCAGCGGTGACTCGCCGAACGGAAGGAAAACACCCGCTCCTTCGCCCGGCTTTTCTCCTCGTCGCGCCGCGCGCCGCCGAAGGCCGCATCGAAGCCATAGAGATC
>JBEKVP010000321.1:0-3878 GCA_049513935.1 Steroidobacteraceae bacterium | reverse complement strand
TGCCTGCCGGAGGTTCTCGACCGGTCGCGCCCCGACATCACCTTCTACCTGGCCGGCGTGGACGTGGCCGCGGGCGACCGCTACGGCAAGCTCGGGCTCAGCGACGAGGGCATCCGCGGTCGCGACCGATGGGTCGTCGAGAGCGTCCGCGATCGCGGCGTACCCCTGGTCATCGTGCTCGCGGGTGGCTATGCGCAATCGCCGGCGCGTACCGCGGAGCTGCACGCGCATGTGTTTCGAGAAGCGGTGAAATGCGAGCGGCGGATTGCATCGCCGCCAAGCGGCCTACCGGTGACCGCTCATCGCCCGTAGAGCGCCGTGAAGGTTGCTGAGGCGATTTTATTCGCGTTGATCGAGAAGCCCACCGCGGCCGCGCTCGCGCTCGCCGGCACGTCGAGCCGGTCGGTCTTGAGCGCGTACACCGTGAAGACGTAATGGTGCGGCTTGTCGCCCTGCGGCGGGCACGGCCCGCCGTAGTTCGCGCTGCCGAAATCGGTGCGGCCCTGAACCGCGCCCGGGGGCAGCTTCCCGCTCGCGCCGCCCGCGCCGAGCGGCAATTCGGTGACGGAGGCGGGGAGGTCGTAGACGATCCAGTGCCACCAGCCCGAGCCCGTCGGCGCATCGGGATCGTACATCGTCAACGCGAAGCTCTTGGTCGCCGCCGGCGCGCCGCTCCACTTGAGGGGCGGGGAGAGATTCTTGCCGCTGCAGCCGAAACCGTTGAAAACCTGATCGTTGGCGAGTCTGCCGTTCGGTGGCACCAGCGAGCTCTCGAGCTTGAAGGAGTCGGCGGTGGCGGCGCCCGCGAGCACCGTCAGGCATGCGCCGCCGAGCGCCACGAATGCAAAAAGGGCGGCCTTGCGAGCCGCCCGGAAAGTTTCGTGATTGCTCATTTGCACCCCGCGCGAAGACTTGCAGCGCGGATGCTATCACTTCGCGGCGAAGCGCGGCCGCGGCCCGTGCTCAGGCCGCCGTTGCCATCAGTCCCTTGAGCTTGCTGATGGCGTTGCTCTCGACCTGGCGGACCCGCTCGGCGGAGATGCCGTATTCATCGGCGAGCTCGTGCAAGGTCGCCTTGTCCTCCGTCATCCAGCGCCGCTTCAGGATACTGCGGCTGCGCTCATCGAGCTTCTCGAGCGCAATGCTCAAGCGGTCGCTCGAGTCCTCTTCCCACTCCTCGCGCTCGACCTCGATGGCCGGATCCGCATTGCTCGCCGGCAAGTACATCGCCGGAGAATAGCTCTCCTCTTCGTCGGTGTCCGGCGTCGGGTCGAAGGACATGTCGCGCGCCGAGAGCCGCTGCTCCATTTCGCGCACGTCGCTCACGTCGACCCCGAGGTCCCGGGCGACCGCCCGCGTCTCTTCCTCCGAGAGCCACGCCAGATTCTTCTTCATCCGGCGCAGATTGAAGAAGAGCTTCCGCTGGGACTTGGTGGTCGCAACCTTCACCAGCCGCCAGTTCCGCAACACGTACTCGTGGATCTCTGCGCGAATCCAATGCACCGCGAACGAGACGAGGCGCACGCCGACGCCCGGGTCGAATCGCTTCACGGCCTTCATCAAGCCCACATTACCCTCTTGCACGAGATCGCCCATCGGCAATCCGTAGCCCAAGTATCCACGGGCAATGTGCACGACGAATCTCAGGTGCGACAGCACCAAGTGCCGCGCGGCATCCAGATCACCCTCCGCCCGGAAGCGGGTGGCCAGCGCCATCTCGTCTTCCTTCGACAGCACGGGAATCTGGGAAACGCGGTCAATGTACCCATCCAGGCTTCCAACCGGCCCGGCGAATACCAATCCAGTTTGTTTAGCCACTAAGGCAGTACTCATCCAATGCCTCCCACTAACTTTGGAACCAATCATAGCACTCTAGGGATTAGAGTGCTAATCGGCGCAGAAGTTCTGCCCGATAAGCTGTTCCGAAACAATTACTTAGGGCTCCACCGCACGGATATGCCGCGTTGCCGCAATCCACGAGCCCAACCAGCCGAGGCCGATGGCTATTGCCAAGATGCGAACGGTCGAACCCCATCTCAAGCCCTCCAGATGAAACTGACTACCGTAGAGGGACGCCAGGTGCTGGAGCGGCTGGGCGAGCGCCGCCACGGCGCCCGCGACCAGCGCCACCGCCCCGAGGCCCCCGCCGAGGCCGTACCACACGCCGCTGTACAGGAAAGGCCGCCGCGCAAAGCCATCGGTCGCGCCCACTAGTTTCATGACCTCGATCTCTGCCCGGCGGTTCAATATATCCAGACGGATGGTATTGCCCACCACCAGCACCACGGAGAGGCCGAGGAGCGCCCCGGTGAGCCAGACGACTCGGCGCATGACCTCGAGCATGGCGTTGAGCCGCTGCACCCACTCGGTGTCGAGCTGCACCACCTCCACCTCCGGCAAGCTCCCGATGCTCGTCTTCAAGATCGTCGTGCCCTCGGGCGTGCTGGCCGCGAGGGTCGGCGTGACGATCAGGGTATTCGGCAGCGGATTGGCGTCGAGCACGTCGAGTGCCTTGCCAAATCCCGAGATCTCGCGAAAATCCGCGAGCGCCTGGTCGGCCGTGATGACGCGCACCCCGGCCACATCGGCGCGGGCCCTGAGCTGCTTCGCCAAGGCCGTCGCGCGCTCGGCGCTCGCTTTCTTGGTGAGGTAGACCGAGAGCTCGAACGCCTGGTTCCAGTTGGCGGTGACGGCGCGGGTATTCTGCAGCAGCACGTTGAGAAACAGCGGCAGCGCGAGCGCCACGGCGATGACGGCCACCGTCATGCCGGCTGCGACCGGATGCTGCGCCAGGCGGCCGAGCGAGCCCACGAGGGTTTGGGCGTGGCGCGCAAGCCAGGTCTTCACGCCACCACCCGGCCGTCCCCGAGCACGATGCGCCGTGCCGCGAACCGGTCGATCAGGTGCACATCGTGGGTCGCGACCACTACCGTGACGCCGACGTCGTTGAAGCGCTTGAAGAGCTGCATGATCTCGAGGGCGAGGTCCGGATCCAGGTTGCCGGTGGGCTCGTCGGCAATCAGCAGCGTGGGCTTGGCGACGATGGCGCGGGCGATTCCGACCCGCTGCTGCTCGCCGGTCGAGAGCTCGAGCGGCCGGCTCCTCTCCTTGCTGAGAAGCCCGACCTGATCGAGCGCCGCGCGCACGCGCTTGTCGATCTCGCGCCTCGGCACACCCGAGACGATCAGCGGCAGCGCGACGTTCTCGGCAACGGGACGATCGTGCAGGAGCTTGTGATCCTGGAAGACCACACCGATGAGCTGGCGAAAGCGCGGTATGCCGCCCGCTCTCACGGCAGCCGTGTTCTGATGGTTGATGAATACCTGGCCGCGCGTCGGCCGCTCGATGAGCGCGATCAGCTTCAAGATGCTGCTCTTGCCCGCGCCCGAGTGACCGGTCAGAAACGCGAGCTCCCCCGCCTCGATCTGGAACGAGACCCCGGCGAGGGCCTCGCGGCCGTTGGGGTAGCGCTTGTGCACCTGGTCGAAGCGGATCATGGGCCGCGCGCGGCGCCCGCTTCGGCCGGACCGGTCTTGAGCAGCGCGGACACGTACTCCGCCGCGTTGAACACGCCGAAATCCTCGGTGTCCTCGCCCACGCCGACGAACCGGATGGGGCGTATCCCCGAGGCGGGCTGACCGGGCTCGGCCGGGACCTGCGCGACGACCTCGGTGCCGAACGGCCCCTCGCGCTCCTCGAAACGGCCGCCCGCCCCGGCGATCTCGTTGACGATCTCGCCCCGGACCTCGTCCCAGATGCCGGCCCGCTTCGGGGCGGCGAAGGCCTGCAGCTGAAGTTCGCTCAGCTGATAGCGCACCGTCACCCAGGCGCCGTGCTGCTCGGCGAAGACCAGCTGGATGTCGGTGCCCTCGAGCACC
>JBEKVP010000320.1:0-3889 GCA_049513935.1 Steroidobacteraceae bacterium | reverse complement strand
CGCCACGAGGTATTCGTCGCGCTCGGCCGATTTCTTCCCGGGTATGCCGTAGAGATTCTGGCCCTTGCCCGCGGTCATCTCCTCGATCTGTGCGACCGGCAAGGCGAGCACCTCGCCGTCGTTGTTGACGAGCACCGCGAGCGCTGCGTCGCTCGCAATGGGCTGCGCCGGCAGCACCCGGGCGTTCTCCGGCACCTTGAGCACGGACTTGCCCTTCTTGTTGCGCGCGTAGAGCTCCTTGAGCCGCGCCTTGAAGCCGTAGCCCGCATCGCTCGCGAGCAGCCACAGATCGTCGGGCTCGCCGATGAGCACCGCGGCGAAGGTCGCGCCGTCGGGCGGATCGACGGTGCCGGACAAGGGCTCGCCGTAGCCGCGCGCCGCCGGCAGCTGATGGGCATCGAGGCTGTAGGCGCGGCCGGTCGAGTCGATGAACACCGCCTGCTGCAGGTTCTTGCCTTTGGCGGCCGCCTGGAACTCATCGCCGCTCTTGTAAGAGAGGCCGCGCGCATCGATGTCGTGCCCCTTGGCGGCGCGCACCCAGCCGAGGCGCGAGAGCACCACCGTGGTCGGCTCGCTCGCGATCAGGTCCACCGCGGCAATCGCCTGCGCGGCCTCGCGCTCCACCAGCTTGGTGCGGCGGGCATCGCCGTACTCCTCGGCATCCTGCAGCAGCTCCTCGCGCACCAGCTTGGTGAGGCGCGCCTTGCTCTTCAGGATCCGGTCGATCTCGTCGCGCTCCTCGGCGAGCTTCTTCTGCTCCTCGCGGATCTTCATCTCCTCGAGACGCGCGAGGTTGCGCAGCTTGGTCTCGAGGATCGCCTCGGCCTGTTCGTCGGAGAGCTTGAAGCGCTTGATCAGCACCGGCTTCGGCTCGTCCTCGCGGCGCACGATGCGGATCACTTCGTCGAGATTCAAGTAGGCGATCAGCAGGCCGTCGAGGATGTGCAGGCGCGCACTCACCTTCTCGTGGCGGTACTTCAGCCTGCGCGTCACCGTGGCCTTGCGGAACTCGAGCCACTCGGAGAGGAGCTGCTTCAACCCCATGACGCGCGGGCGGCCGTCGAGGGCGATCACGTTGAGGTTCACCCGGTAATTGCGCTCGAGGTCGGTCGAGGCGAACAGGTGGTTCATGAGCTCGACCACGTCGACGCGATTCGACTTCGGCACGATGACGAGGCGCGTCGGGTTCTCGTGATCGGATTCGTCGCGGGTAAAATCGACCATCGGCAGCTTCTTCTGCTGCTTGAGCGCGTCGATTTGCTCGAGCACCTTGCTGCCCGACACCTGAAACGGCAGCGCATCGATCACGATCTCGCCATCCTCGATCTCGTAGGTTGCGCGCGCCTTGAAGCTGCCGGCGCCGGTTTCGTACATCTGCACGAGGTCCGCACGCGGCGAGACGATCTCGCCCCCGGTGGGCAGATCCGGACCCTTGATGTGCGCCATGATCTTGCGCGTGGTGAGCTCCGGATCGTCCAGGAGCGCGATGCAGGCGTTCACCACCTCGCGCAGATTGTGCGGCGGAATATCGGTCGCCATGCCGACCGCAATGCCTGATCCCCCGTTCAACAGGAGATTCGGCACGCGCGCCGGCATGATGGTCGGCTCCTCGAGCGAGCCGTCGAAATTGGGCGCCCAATCGACTGTGCTCGAGCCCAGCTCGTCGAGCAACAGATCCGCATAGCGCGTGAGCCGCGACTCGGTGTAGCGCATGGCGGCGAAGGACTTCGGATCGTCGGTCGAGCCCCAGTTGCCCTGGCCGTCCACGATGGGATAGCGGTACGAGAAATCCTGCGCCATGTGCACCATGGCCTCGTAGCATGCCGAATCCCCGTGCGGATGGAACTTGCCGATCACATCGCCGACGGTGCGCGCCGACTTCTTGTGCTTCGAGCCGGCGGCGAGCCCGAGTTCGCTCATGGCGTAGAGGATGCGCCGCTGTACCGGCTTCAGGCCGTCGGCGAGGCTCGGCAGCGCGCGGTCCAGAATCACGTACATCGAATAGTCGAGATAGGCCCGCTCGGCGAAGCTCTTGAGCGGCTCCTTCTCGACGCCTTCGAAATTGAGCTCTTGATCCTTCATGGCGGTGAGGGGCGCTAGACGCGCGCCAGATTTCCCTTGCTCTCGAGCCACTCGCGCCGGTCGCCGGCGCGCTTCTTCGCGAGCAGCATGTCGAGCAGTTGATCGGGATTATCCTTGGCGTCGATGGTGAGCTGCACCAGGCGGCGCGTTTGCGGCGCCATGGTGGTTTCGCGCAGCTGCGTCGCGCTCATCTCGCCCAGGCCCTTGAAACGCGTCACCACGGTTTTGGTGCGCGAATTCTGCTCCGCGATGCGCTTGAGCACGCTCTCCCGCTCCGCCTCGTCGAGCGCGTAGAAGACTTCCTTGCCGGCATCGATGCGAAAGAGCGGCGGCATGCACACGTATACATGGCCCGCCGCCACCAACGGCCGGTAGTGGCGCAGGAACAGCGCGCACAACAACGTGGCGATGTGCTGTCCGTCGCTGTCGGCGTCCGCCAGGATGCAGACCTTGTGATAGCGCAGGCCCGACAGATCGGTTGCGGAGGGCCCGACGCCGATGGCGATGCTGATGTTGTGCACCTCCTGGGACTCGAGCACCTCGCTCGAGTCGGACTCCCAGGTGTTCAGGATCTTGCCGCGCAGAGGCATGATCGCCTGCGTGAGGCGGTCGCGCGCCTGCTTCGCCGAGCCGCCCGCCGAATCGCCCTCGACCAGGAACAGCTCGCCGCGCTCGGGGTCCTGGTTCACGCAGTCGGCGAGCTTGCCCGGCAGCGCCGCGCCCGAGCCCGTGCGCTTGCGCTCGACCTTCTGGCTGTCCTTCACGCGCTGCTGCGCCTTGGCGATCGCCGTCATGGCGATCTTCTCGCCTTGATCCGGATGCTGATTGAGCCAGAGGGCAAAGGCGTCCTTGATCACGCCCTGCACGATGCCCGCCGATTCGCGCGAGGAGAGCTTCTCCTTGGTCTGGCCGGCGAACTGCGGCTCGCGCATTTTCATGGAGAGCACGAAGCTCACGCCGTCCCAGACGTCCTCCGGCGTGAGCTTGAGCCCGCGCGGGACGAGGTTGCGGAACTCGCAGAACTCGCGCACCGCATCCGCGGTGCCGACGCGCAGGCCGTTGACGTGCGTGCCGCCCTCGGTCGTCGGAATGAGATTGACGTAGCTCTCGGTCACGCGCCGTTCGCCGCCCTGAACCCAGGCGAAGGCCCAATCGAGCGAACCGCCCTCGATGTCGCGCTTTCCGTAGAAAGTCTCGGGCGGCATCCACTCGCCCTTGCCGAGCTGCTCGGCCAGGTACTCGTGCAGGCCGCCGGTGTAGAACCACTGGTCGCGCTCGCCGGTGATCTCGTTGGTGAGGGACACGTGCAGGTTCGGGCAGAGCACCGCCTTGGCGCGCAGTACCTGCTTCAGGCTCGCCACCGCGAACTTGTCGGTATCGAAGTATTTGGGATCGGGCCAGAACCTCAAGCGAGTGCCGGTCTTCGACTTCGGCACTTCGTCGACCACCTCGAGCTTCGAGCGCAGCTTGCCCCCCGCGAAGCTCAGATTGTACTCCTTGCCGCCGCGGCGCACCCAGACCTCGAGATTCTTCGACAGCGCGTTCACCACCGACACGCCGACGCCGTGCAGGCCGCCGGCGTGCTGGTAGGTTTTGTCGTTGAATTTCCCGCCCGCATGCAGCCGCGTCAGGATCAATTCCACGCCGCTGATCTTCTCCTTGGGGTGGATGTCGACGGGCATGCCGCGGCCGTTGTCCTCGACCTGGCAAGATCCGTCCTTGAACAGGGTGACGTCGATGCGGTCGCAGTATCCGGCGAGCGCCTCATCGACGCTGTTGTCGATGACTTCGTGCGCCAGATGATTCG